>JBPYES010000610.1:0-4220 GCA_051984825.1 Jatrophihabitantaceae bacterium | reverse complement strand
GGGGCCATAGGAACGCAGCGATGTCCGCACCACGCCGGCCGACAGGTGCAGCAGCCGGGCGAGCTGCGGCAGGTCCAACGCAGCCGGCGAAACGGCAGCCGTTCCAGCCAATACCGCTACAGCCGGCGCGGTGGTCGTCGGCAAGTCGCGGACCAGCGGCACACGCGGCAACCCCGCCGGATACCGCTTGTAGAAGTAGGGAAGCGTCGACAGGTCCGTACCCACAAAGTCGCGAACCGCCTGCGGATGTTCGAACGGGGCGTCCCAGTCCGTGACCAGATCGTAGGACGTAACCCGGTGCAGCAACTGCGTGGCGGTCTCAGGCACGACTCATTCTGGCCCACGCTCACCCCAGGCCCCGGGCGGCACAGCCCCAAGCAGCCCGCCCGCCAGTCGACCGGGGCGCGGGCAGCAGACAGCCCCGGGGCCGACTACAACACCCGAGGCTGTCTACTGCTTAGACGCTCTGAGCCAGCGGTTTCGTTGTGCCCGCGGAGCTACTGAGGTGTGACGTAGGCGCCGCTGATACCGCCGTCGACCAAGAATGTCGATGCAGTAATGAACGAGGCGTCGTCGCTGGCGAGAAACGCGACTGCCGCCGCTATCTCTTTTGCTTCACCGAACCTGCCCATCGGGATGTGCACCATCCGCCGCGCGGCCCGTTCTGGGTCCTTGGCGAACAGTTCCTGTAGCAGTGGGGTGTTGATCGGCCCGGGACACAGCGCGTTGACCCGGATGCCTTCGCGAGCGAACTGGACGCCGAGCTCGCGGCTAAGCGCGAGCACGCCGCCCTTGCTCGCGGTGTACGAGATCTGCGAGGTGGCCGAGCCCAGGACGGCCACGAACGAGGCCGTGTTGATGATCGAGCCGCCGCCTGCCGCGCGCATGTGTTCGATCGCGTACTTGCAGCACAGGTAGACAGCGGTCAGGTTGACCTGCTGCACCCGCTGCCATGCGTCGAGCCCGGTGTTCAGGATCGAGTCGTCGTCGGGCGGGGAGATGCCGGCGTTGTTGAACGCGATGTGCACCCGCCCGAACTCGTCGATCGCTCGCCGGAACAGCGCCTGCACCTGCTGCTCGTCGGTGACGTCGGTGTGGACAAACAGTCCGCCGATCTCGGCCGCCGCCTTCTCGCCGGCCTCGGCGTCGAGGTCGGCACACACCACGCTCGCGCCCTCGGCGACGAACCGCCGGGCAGTGGCTCGCCCAATGCCGCCGCTGGAGCCGGTGATCACAGCCGTCTTGCCGTCCAGCCGTCCAGCCACGGTCACTCCTTCGTCGAGATGAACACGTTCTTGGTCTCGGTGAACGCGAGGGGTGCGTCCGGGCCGAGTTCTCGTCCGAGCCCGGAGGCCTTGAACCCGCCGAAAGGAGTCCAATAGCGGACCGACGAGTTCGAGTTGACCGACAGATTCCCCGACTCAATACCGCGGCTGACCCGCAGTGCCCGGCCGACGTCGCGCGTCCAGATCGACCCGGACAGCCCGAACTCGCTGTCGTTGGCGATCTGGATCGCCTCCGACTCGTCGTCGAAGGCCAGGACGGACACCACCGGGCCGAAGATCTCCTCGCGCACTGTCCGGTCGGCCGGGTCGCTCGGCGTCAAGACGGTGGGCGGGAACCAGAAGCCGGGTCCGGACGGGGCGCTGCCGCGGAAGGCGATCGGTGCGCCGTCGGGCACGTAAGAGGCGACCCGTGTGCGTTGCTCGGCACTGATCAGCGGGCCCATCTCGGACTTGTTGTCGGTCGGGTCAGTCACCACGACGCCAAGGACGGCCGCCTCGAACAGCTCCATGAACCGGTCGTACGCACCGCGCTGGACGAGGATACGAGACCGCGCGCAGCAGTCCTGTCCCGCGTTGTCGAACACTGCATAAGGGGCGGTTGCCGCCGCGGCCTCGATGTCGGCGTCGGCGAAGATCACGTTCGCGCTCTTGCCGCCGAGTTCGAGGGTGACCGGCTTGATCCGCGCAGCGCAGCCGGCCATCACCTGCCTGCCGACCTCTGTCGATCCGGTGAAAACAATCTTGGCGACGTGAGGATGCGCGACAAGGCGCTGTCCGACCACGCTGCCCTTGCCGGGCAGCACCTGAAAGACGTCTTCCGGAAGGCCCGCCGCGAGAGCCAGCTCGGCCAGCCGCAGCGCGGTGAGCGGCGTGAGTTCGGCCGGCTTGAGCACGACGGTGTTGCCGGCGGCGAGCGCCGGCGCGAATCCCCACGACGCGATCGGCATCGGGAAGTTCCACGGCACGATTACGCCGACCACACCTAGCGGCTCGTGGAAGGTCACGTCCACGCCGTCGGCCACCGGGATCTGCTGGCCGATCAGCCGTTGCGGTGCGGCTGAGTAGTACGCGATGACGTCCCGGACATTGCCCGCCTCCCACCGCGCGTTGCCGATCGTGTGGCCCGAGTTGCGAACCTCGAGCTGAGCGAGATGCTCCCGATCGGCGTCGACCGCATCGGCAAACCGGCGCAGCAACCGGGCCCGATCGTCCGGCGCGACGGCGCGCCAACCGGCAAACGCGCCCCGCGCCCGGGCGATCGCGGCGTCGGTCGCCGCGAGGTCGAACTGCTCGACGCGGCTGATCACCTCTTCGGTCGCCGGATTGATCACCTCATGGGTAGTCACGTCGCTACATCCGCTCGAATCCGCGAACGCGCTCCCAATCGGTGACCGCCGCGTCGTAGGCGGCGATCTCGACCCGGGCCGCGTTGGAGTAGTGGTCGACGACCGCGTCCCCGAAGGCCAGCCGGGCGAGCTTGCTGGCCTGCAGCAGCTCCGCCGCCTCGCCCAACGTAGTTGGGATGTGCTCGAAGCCGGCGGTATAGGCGTTGCCGGCAAACGGCGGAGGCGGGTCGAACTCGCCTTCCACGCCGTGCAGACCAGCAGCGATCATGGCCGCCACCGCGAGATACGGGTTGACGTCCCCGCCCGGCACGCGGTTCTCGAAGCGGAGGCTTGCGCCTTCGCCTACGACGCGCACCGCGCACGTCCGGTTGTCGAACCCCCACCCGACCGCGGTCGGCGCAAACGTGCCGGGCTGGTAGCGCTTATAGGAGTTGATGTTCGGTGCGAAGAAGTAGCTCAGCTCGCGTAGCCCGGCCAGCTGACCTGCAAGGAAGTGCTCGAAGAGCGTCGACACACCCCCGTCGCGGTCGCCCGCGAACACCGGGTTGCCGGCCTCGTCACGCAACGAAAGATGGATATGGCACGAACTGCCCTCCTGCTCATTGAACTTCGCCATGAAGGTCAGCGAGCAGCCCTGCTGCGCAGCGATCTCCTTTGCGCCGGTCTTGTAGATAGCGTGGTTGTCGCACGTGGTCAGCGCATCCGCGTACAGGAAAGCGATCTCGTGCTGGCCCGGGTTGCACTCGCCCTTGGCCGACTCGACCTGCATCCCGGCATCCCGCATTCCAAGCCGGATCGCGCGCAACAGCGATTCGATCCGGCCGGTACCCAGAATCGAGTAGTCGATGTTGTAGCGATTGGCCGGCACGAGATCGTGGTAATGCTTCTGCCACGCCGTCTCGTAGCTGTCCTCGAAAACGATGAACTCCAACTCCGTACCGACGTACGCCGTCCAGCCACGTTCGGCCAGCCGGGCCAACTGCCGTCTCAAGATCTGCCGCGGGGACTCCGCGACCTCGCTGCCGTCCAGCCATCCGACATCGGCCAGCAGCATCGCCGTCCCTGGTTGCCACGGCACCCGGCGCAGCGTGGCGACATCCGGGACCAGCGCCAGGTCGCCGTAACCTCGCTCCCAGGACGAGATCGCATACCCCTCGACGGTGGTCATATCCACGTCCACGGCAAGCAGGTAGTTACACGCTTCTGTGCCGTGCGCCAGCACCCGATCGAGGAAGAAACGCGCATCCAGTCGCTTTCCCTGTAACCGGCCCTGCATGTCAGTCATCGCCAGCACGACCGTGTCGATCGAGCCGCCGGCCACCTCACTGCGCAGCATGTCGATCGTGTATTGGTCAGGCTGCATGCCGCACCTCATTTCGAAGGTCTGCCGACGATACCTTCTCGGGAACGGCTGCGGAATGTGCGGCTACTAGGTCAGGAACCCGCGCAGCAGAGCCGCCGTGCCGTCCACGTGCTCTTCCATCTCCGTGCGCGCCCATTCGGGCTGCCCGCCGAGGATCGCCTCGACGACGCTCGCGTGCTGCCGGGCCGAGTGCGCGATGTTTCCAGGGATCACCGGAATCGCGCG
>JBPYES010000609.1:0-3344 GCA_051984825.1 Jatrophihabitantaceae bacterium | reverse complement strand
TCACGTACCTGGCCAGCGGCATGATGGCGCTGTCCATGCTCGGCATGATGACCGGCAGCATGGGCCGCTCGTCGGGCGAGAAGCGCCGGCGCCTGGACGGCGACCGCCGCGACTTCCAGCGCTACCTCGGTCAGGTCCGCCGCCGGGTGCGCCGGGCGGCCGAAGCCCAACGCGCGTCGGCCTTGTGGCATCACCCCGATCCGCACTCGCTGTGGTGCATCGCGCTGGGCACCCGGCTGTGGGAGCGGCGTCCCATCGACGGCGACTTCCTGTCGGTGCGCGTGGCCCGCGGTGCGCAGCGGCTCGCGGTCACGCTCGTCTCGCCGGAGACGAAGCCGGTCGAGGACCTCGAACCCATCTCGGCCGGGTCGCTGCGCCGCTTCGTGCGTACCCACTCGGCGGTGGCCGATCTCCCGGTCGCCATCGCGTTCACCGCGTTCGCGCGCATCACCTTCGCCGGCGAGCGTCGCGACGTCCGCGGCCTGGCTCGCGCCATCGTGGCCCAGTTGACGACCTTCCACACTCCCGACGACGTGATCGTCGCGGTCTGCACGAACCGCCCCGAGACGTGGGAGTGGCTCAAGTGGCTGCCGCACGGCCTCGCCGCCGAGACGTACGACGCGGTCGGCCAGGCCCGGCTGGTCAGCGACGACCTGCTGGCCCTGGAGGCGATGTTCGGCGACACGCTCACCAGCCGGCCGCGGTTCGGCATCGCCGGCGGGGCCAGCGAGGGCCCGCACGTGATCGTCGTCGTCGACGGCGGCCAGGTGCCGCGCGAGTCGCAGTTGGCCACCGGCCTGGTCCACGGCGTGACGGTGCTCGACCTGGACGGCGTGCTGGGCACCGACTACAACGCCGGCGTCCTGCAACTGCGGTTGAGCAACGGCTCGATCTCGATGGTTCGCGAGGACCGCACCGGAACGCAGAAGGCCACCCGGCTGGGCGCGCCGGACACGCTCAGCGTCGCCGAGATGGAGACGCTGGCCCGGGCCATGTCGCCGCTGCGGGTGTCGGCCGCCTCGGCCGAGCCGACCGACGCGCTCACCGCCGACCTGAGCCTGCCCGACCTGCTGCGCCTGGGCGACGCCTACCAGATCGACACCGCCGTTACCTGGCGGCAGCGGGCGCCGCGCGACCGGCTGCGGGTGCCGATCGGTGTGGGCGCCGGCGGCCAGCCGGTCGACCTCGACATCAAGGAGTCGGCGCAGGGCGGCATGGGCCCGCACGGGCTGGTCATCGGCGCCACCGGTTCGGGCAAGTCCGAGCTGCTGCGCACGCTGGTGCTGGGGCTGGCGCTCACGCACTCGTCCGAGGTGCTCAACTTCGTGCTCGTCGACTTCAAGGGTGGCGCCACGTTCGCCAGCCTCGACGTGCTGCCGCACACCAGCGCGGTGATCACCAACCTGGCCGACGAGCTGATCCTTGTCGACCGGATGAAGGACGCCCTGGCCGGCGAGATGAACCGCCGCCAGGAACTGCTGCGCGAGGCCGGCAACTACTCGTCTCTGAAGGACTACGAGCGGGCCCGCGAGCAGGGCGCGCCGCTTGAGCCGATGCCGTCGCTGTTCGTGGTGGTCGACGAGTTCAGCGAGCTGCTGTCGGCCAAACCTGACTTCATCGATCTGTTCGTCATGATCGGCCGGCTCGGCCGATCGCTCGGAGTGCACCTGCTGCTCGCCTCGCAGCGCCTCGAGGAGGGCCGGCTGCGCGGCCTGGACACGCACCTGTCCTACCGCGTCGGGCTGCGTACCTTCTCGGCGATGGAGAGCCGCGTCGTGCTCGGCGTGCCCGATGCTTACGAGCTGCCGAGCGCGCCGGGTAACGGCTATCTCAAGGAAGGCACCGAGCCGCTGGTGCGGTTCAAGGCCGCGTACGTGTCGGGGGCCTACACCAAGCGCGCCACCGTCGTCGGCGGACGGCTCGACACCACGCAGTACCAGATGCTGCCGTACGGCTTGGCTTACGTCACGCCACGCACTCCGGAGCAGGCCGTGGCGGCGCTCGAGCCGGAGCCGACCGGCCCGGCCGAGACGCTGATGGACATCATCGTCGAGCGGCTCAAAGGCCGCGGCGCACCGGCTCGCCAGGTGTGGCTGCCACCGCTATCCGTCCCGTCGAGCCTCGACGAGCTGCTGCCACGGCTCACCGAGACCGATCGCGGCCTGCGCCCGGCGGACTGGGACACCGTGCCACCGCTGACGTTCCCCATCGGCCTGGTCGACAAGCCGTTCGAGCAGCGCCGGGACCCGATGTGGCTGGACCTCGCGACCTCGCACTTCCTCGTCGCGGGCGGACCGCAGAGCGGCAAGAGCACCGTGCTGCGCACGCTCGTCGCGTCGTTGTCGCTGACGCACACGCCCGAGCAGGTGCAGTTCTACTGCCTCGACTTCGGGGGCGGGACGTTGACCGGGCTGGCCGATCTGCCGCACATGGGGTCGGTGGCCACCCGGCTCGAGCCGGAACGACTGCGCCGCACCATCGCCGAGATCGTCACGCTGCTCGACCACCGCGAGCGGGTGTTCACCCAATACCGCGTCGACTCCATGGCGTCGTACCGGCGCATGAGCGCCGCGGGCCAGGTGCCGCGCGACGGCTTCGGCGATGTGTTTCTCGTGGTGGACGGCTGGGGCACGATCCGCTCCGACTATGAGGAGCTGGAGCAGCAGATCACCCAGATCGCTGCCCGCGGGCTCGGCTTCGGCGTCCACGTCGTGCTGTCCATCCAGCGCTGGATGGAGATCCGTCCCGCCCTGCGCGACCTGGTTAGCAGCCGGCTGGAGTTGCGCCTGGGCGACCCGAGCGAATCCGACGTCGACCGCCGTGCCGCGGCGAACGTCCCGGCCGGCTCGCCCGGACGTGGATTGAGCCCGGACAAGCTGCACTTCCTGTCCGCACTGCCTCGCATCGACGGCGATGCGTCGACCGACAACCTGGTCGACGGCGTGGCAGCCATGGTCAAGCGCATCGCCGGCGCCTGGAGCGGACCGACAGCGCCGGACGTGCGGCTGCTGCCGGCCGACCTGCCGTTCACCGCCCTGCCGGCCGTGGACATGACCAGGGCAGCGGTGCCGATCGGCATCGACGAGAACACGCTGTCGCCGGTGTACGTGGACTTCGACGCTGAGCCGCACTTCATCGTGATCGGCGACGTCGAGTCGGGGAAGTCCAACCTGCTGCGGATCATCGCCCGCGGCATCACCGCCCGGTACACACCGAAGGAAGCCAAGATCATCACCTTCGATTACCGGCGCGGCCTGCTCGGCGCGATCACCACGCCGCACCAGATCGGGTACGTCATGACCTCGGCGGCCGCCCCGGAGATGGTCAACAACATCGGGGGCGCG
>JBPYES010000608.1:0-11057 GCA_051984825.1 Jatrophihabitantaceae bacterium | reverse complement strand
GTGTCGGCAGATGCCTCGTACGCCGACATCGCGGCGGCACAGTCGCTGCTGCCGCTGGCTGAGCTTGCCGAGCTGTCCGACGGTGACGGGCTGGGCGTGCTCGACGTGGCGCACGCCTGCTGCTGCGCGTCGCGCAGCTTGGTGTTCTGGGTGACGTCGGCATCGACCGCGTGCTGCGCTGCGTCGATCGCCGGCTGCGCAGTGTCGACGTCGTGCTGCGCGGTGATCACGGCCTGTTGCGCGTCCTCAACCTGCTTGATGAGCCCACTGATGCTCGTAGACGGTGCGGTCAGGTACGTCACGTAGGCGGCGGTCACGATGTTTGACGCGCCGTTGTTGCCCGTGCCGTTGTTGCCCGTGCCGTTGTTGCCCGTGCCGTTGTTGTTCCCGGCGTTCGCCTGCCCGGTCTCGTCCGCCTCGAGCTGCTGCTTGGCACTGGCGAGCGTCGAGTTCGCCGAATCGACGTCCGCCTGTAGCGTGGTGGTGTTCAGTTTGGCGAGCACTTGGCCCTTGCTGACGCGCTGCCCGACGGTCACGTTCACCGAGCCGACCGTCCCGGACGTGGCGAACGACGGGGTGAGCTTCAACGACGACGAGACCGTTCCGGAGGTTTCGACGGTCTGGTCGACCGATCCGACGCGAACGGTAGCCACGCGCAGGTTCGGACCCGCGCCGCTTGTGGCGGCGATGGCCACCGCCGTGCCGGTACCCACCACGGCCACGCCGACACCGGCAGCGACCATCCTGCGCTTCCTTGTCCGGCGGCGCCGCGACTTGCGCGCTGACTCAGCCATCGCCGCCACCGAACCTCCGGAAGGTGCCGCACTGACCGTTCACCGGATCGGTGATCTGCACCCGGGTCGCGGTAACCGCACCAGTGGAGTCGGCGCTGCCCTCGGCGCTCACGCATTTGCCGACCTTGACCGAGGACGCGGTCGTCGCTGCCTCAGTGGTGATCTTCGTGCTGGGCGTGACCGTAATCGTCTTGGTGCTGGTGCCGGTCTGGTTGAACTGCCGCGCCGCGATGGTCAGCGTGCTGCCGGAAATCGAGGTGACCTTGCCGGACGCGACTGCGCCGAAGCGCCCCCGCCCGGAGGGGAAGCCTGAAGGGCGCGCACCCGACGGGAACCCGGACGGCCGGCCCGACGGGAACCCGGACGGACCGCCTGAGGGGAATCCGGACGGGCGCGGCCCGGTGCCGATGGTGCACGCACCTGAAGTGACCACGAGGCTGGTCGCGGTGAACGACGTGGCGGTGAACGACGTGCCCGCCGGTGCCATCGCGGTTATGCAGTCACCGGCCTTCACCGCTGCGAGGGTGGTAGCCACCTGGTGGGAGAATTTCGTCGACGACGTCCACGTGACCGCGACCTGGCCGACCTGCGGGTTCTGTACCTGCATCGTGTTGCCCGCGATTGCAGCGACAGTGCCGGACGCCGCGGGTCCGCGTTGCCGCGCGTCGTTGTTGCCCGGTCCTGCGGGCGACGCCGACGCCGACGAAGACGCCGGCGTGCTCGGATCGTGCGACGTGGGCTTGGAGTTGCTGCACGCCGTGAGCACGCATACGCCGGCGATGCCGATGACGGCTACCCGACCGATCATGGAACGTCCCTTCACTCGCTACGCAGTGCGTCGATGGGCGACAGCCGGGCCGCCCGTGCCGCGGGATAAACCCCGAAGCCGATGCCGATCGTGATCGCGACGCCGATCGCAATGAGCACCCACGGCACGGATATCGCGATCGGGTTGGAGATGAAATGCCGGAGCAGCACCGCGCCGCCGACGCCGAGCGCCACGCCGAGTAGCCCGCCGGTTAGGCCGAGCATCGACGCCTCGGACAGGAACTGCCGCCGGATCAGGGCCGGCGTACCACCGAGCGCCTTGCGCAGCCCGATCTCACGAGTGCGCTCCTTGACCGACACCAGCATGATGTTCATGACGCCGATGCCGCCGACCAGCAGGGAAAGCGCGGCAATGCCGATCAGCAGATTGGTGAGCGTCTTGTCCACCGACGACGTCGTACTGATCAGCGACTGCTGCGTGGTGATCGTGTAGTCCGAGGTGGACGACGCGGTGATGGCGTGCCGGTAAGCCAGGATCGAGTTCGTCTCC
This sequence comes from Jatrophihabitantaceae bacterium, assembly GCA_051984825.1. Lineage (GTDB taxonomy): Bacteria > Actinomycetota > Actinomycetes > Mycobacteriales > Jatrophihabitantaceae > DASXRA01. The sequence continues at coordinate 8,945 of JBPYES010000608.1, read as the reverse complement.
TGATACGCGGCCGGCAGCCGCCCGTCCGACACCGCCTTGACGTAGATCGTCTGCACGGACGTGCGACTTGTACCACCGACCAGCCGCTGTGATGCCGTGCTGAACGGCACGATCGCCTGATCGTCGAGGTTCGTGGTGGAGTCCGATCCCGCCGACGTGAGCACGCCGATCACCTGGTACGGGACGCTGTTGATCGTCACGCTCTGGCCCACCGGGTCGAGCGGGCCGAACAGCTCGCTGGCGGTGTCCGACGCGAGCACCGTCACGGCGGCGGCGCTGGACTCGTCGGCGGCATTAATGAATCGGCCGGACTCCAACGTACGCCCCCGTACGGGAAGCCACGACGCCGTGGTGCCGACGACCGTCGTGGTCCAGTTCGTCGCACCGTTCACGAGCGACTCGCTGCGCTGCGAAACCGGTGCGACGCCGCCGACGTCCGGAGCGTCCGTCTTGGACGTCAGCGCCGTGGCATCCGCCATCGTGAGCGTGGACGACGAGCCGAATCCACCGCGCACCCCGCCGGTCGTGCTGCTACCCGGCGAGACGATCAGCAGGTTGCCGCCGAGCGCGGCCAGCTGCTTGGACACCTGCTGCTGTGCGCCCTGACCCAACCCAACGGTCAAGACCACTGCGGCAATGCCGATCAGGATGCCCAGCGAGGTGAGCATCGAGCGCAGCTTGTGAGTGCGGATTGCGTCCCATCCACTGCTGAACAAGTCGGCCCATGTCATGAGTGGACCGCCGAGCGAGCACACGGCTGGAGCGGAGCGAGGCGGTCCGCGGGCAGCACAGTCATGCGAGGGCTCCGTCCCGGATGCGGACGACGCGCCCCGCGCGCCGCGCGATGTCGGCCTCGTGCGTGATCAACACGACCGTGCGGCCCTGCCGGTGCAGCTCTGCGAACAGCGCCAGCACTTCCTCGCTGGCCGATGAGTCGAGGTTGCCGGTGGGCTCGTCGGCGAGCAGCAGCGCCGGGTCGGTGACCAGCGCCCGGGCGACGGCCACCCGCTGCTGCTGTCCGCCGGACAGCTCACCCGGACGGTGTGCCACCCGGTCGCCCAAGCCGACCCGTTCGAGTGCTTCGGTAGCACGTTGACGCCGGCGGTCGCGCGATACGCCGGCGTATGCCAAGGGCATCTCGACATTGCGCAGTGCGCTCAGCGACGGCAGTAGGTTGAACTGCTGGAACACGAATCCGACGCGGCGGTTGCGTATCTCGGCCAGCTCGATCTCGTCCATCACGCCGACGTCTTCGCCGGCGAGCCAGTACATGCCGGACGTCGGCACGTCGAGGCATCCCAGGATGTGCATCAGCGTCGACTTGCCGGACCCGGACGGACCCATGACCGCGACGTACTCCCCCTGCGCGATCGTGAGGGAGATGCCGCGCACCGCCTCGACCTCGAGCGCGCCGGTGCGGTACACCTTGCGGACCCCGGCAAGCTCGATGACCGGTGGGGCACTTTCCGGCAGCGGCTGCGTCGGCGCGTCCGTGGTCAGCGCGCTACCCACCGCCGTTGCCCCCGCTCGGGAACACGAAGCCGCCGCCACCACCCGGGATCTGGAACCTCCCGCCGCCCGGGAAGTTGCCGCCGCCCGGGAAGTTGCCGCGGTTGCCGTTGCCGTTCCGGTTGCCGTTGCCGTTACCGCCGCCGAGCCTGATCTGCGGAACGACGATCTGGTCACCGGCCGAGAGACCCGACACGATCTGCGTCTGCCCCCCGGACGCAATGCCGGTCTGCACCGTGGTCTGGACGGTCTTGCCGTTCTTGACCTGCTCGACGTAGGTGCCCCCCGACGCGTTGCGGTGCAGCGCAAGCGTCGGCACGACCAGCACATTGCTGAGTTGCTTGTAGATCAATGTGGCGGTGACGTCGGCACCGTCATGCATGCCGGTAGGCGTTCCGGTGACGTTGATGACAACCGGGTAGCTCGCGGTGCCGGAGTCGGACGACGAGGAGGACACCAGCCCGATCGAGGCGACGGTGCCGTATACGACGGAATCGCTTGCACCGGTCACCGACAACTGCGCCTGGTTCCCGACCTTGATCATGCCGACCGAGTTTGCGTCGACGGTGGCGTTCGCGATCCACGAGCTCGTGCTGATGACGAGGAATTGCGGATCGGACGAGCTCGAGCCGTTCGAGCCGTTTCCGTTCCCGCTGTTGCCGTTCCCGCTGTTGCCGTTGCCGCCGTTGTTGCCGTTCCCACTATTGCTGCTTCCGTTATTGCCATTCCCGTTGTTGTTGCTGCTTGACCCGGATACCGACTGGCCCACCGTCAGATTCACCGACGCGACGAGGCCGTCTATCGGCGAGGTGAGCGTCGCCGCATCGAGCTGCTGCCGTGCCGTGTTGAGCTGGTTCTGGGCCGCCGTGAGCGCAGCTTGATCCGCCTCGATCTGGGTGTCGCTCGCGCTGTTGCTGTTGTCGTTGTCCAGGCGGGCCTGATCGCTCGCGACCGTCGACTCCGCTTGCGCCACCGAAGCGGACAACGACGCCGAGTTGATCGTTGCGAGCGCCTGCCCCTTCTTGACGTGCTGGCCCTCGGAAACGGAGACCTTGGTGACCTGACCGGATACGGAGAAGTTCAGGTTCTCCTGATTGGCCGGGGCCAGCGTGCCGGTTGCCGAGACGCTTTGCTGGATGGTGCCGGTACCGACGGTCTGGGTGGTCGTCGTCGCCGTGTCGGCCGCCGCCTTGTCATCACGCACACCGAAGTACGTGCCTAGACCGGCGGCGGCCAGCACCAGGACCGCGAGGATGCCGCTGATCCAGGGATGCCGCTTGATCGTCCGTGTCATTGGACCTCCACCGCCCGGGCGACGCGCAGGCTGTAGCCGATGCCCCGCAGTGTGTGGATCAACGGTGGTGGGTAGTGGTCGATCTTCTTACGCAGATAGGAGATGTAGGACTCCACGATGCCGTCGTCTCCGCGATAGTCGTAGCGCCAGACGTGGTCGATGATCTGTGCCTTGGACACGACGCGACCGCTGTTCTCCATCAGGTAGCGCAGCAGTGCGAACTCCGTCGGCGACAGCTGGATGGGGTGGTTGGCGCGGCGCACCTCGTGCCGCTCCTCGTCCAGTTCGAGGTCAGCCACGCGCAGCACCCCGTCTTCGAGGGTGTGCGTGATGACCGTCGACGGGATACGCCGCAGCACCGCACGGACCCGCGCGACTACCTCGTCCAGGCTGAACGGTTTGTTGATGTAGTCGTCACCGCCGACGGTTAGCCCGGCGATGGCGTCCTCTGTTCGGTCGCGCGCGGTGAGAAACACGACGCCGACCTGCTCGCGGTCTCGGCGGATCTGCCGGCACAGCTCGAAGCCGTCGATGTCCGGCAGCATCACGTCCAGGACGAGCAGGTGGGGGCGGAACTCGGCTGCGACTGCGAGCGCTTCGGCACCGCTGTGCGCGGCGCGGACGTCGAAGCCCACGTACCGCAGCCCGGTCGTGAGCAGATCGGCGATGTCAATCTCGTCGTCCACCACGAGCAATCGCTCCCCGCCGCGCGCGCCATTCGACTCGTACGGCGGCCGTCTGTCGTCAGCCACGAGGGGAGCGTTTCGCACCCACCTGCAACGAAGCTGCAAATAAGCTGGATGTGGGCTAAGAGATCGGCACCTGCACCTCGAAGGACGTGCCGGCACCGGGCGCGCTGCTGCAGCTCACCGTGCCGCCGCTGGCATGCACAACGGCCTCGACGATCGCAAGGCCCAACCCACTACCGCCCCGCGCGCGGGACCGGCTCGGGTCGGCGCGGTAGAACCGCTCGAACAGCCGGGCAACCTGCTCGGGCGGCAGTCCCGGACCCTTGTCGGTGACGACCAGGCGTGCATGCGTCCCGTCCTGGGACAGCGTCACATGCACCGGCGTACCGGCCGGCGTGTGCACGAGCGCGTTGCCGACCAGGTTGGCCAGCACCTGCCGGAACCTGTCAGCGTCGACGTTTACGAGCACCGGCTCCGCGGGCCCGGTGTATTCGATGGGGCGGTCGGGCTCACGAACCCGCGCGTCGGCGACGGCGTCGGCGGTTAGCGCACCCAGGTCGGCGGTCTCGACGTTGAGGGGGCGCCGCTGGTCGAGGTGCGCGAGCAACAGCAGGTCGTCGACCAGTCCACCCATCCGGGTGGCCTCCGCCTCGATGCGCCGCATCGCGTGTCGCTGCGCCGGCGGGTCGGCGAGCGCGCCCTTCCGGGCCAGCTCGGCGTATCCGCGAACGGTGGTCAGCGGGGTGCGCAGTTCGTGGCTAGCGTCTGCGACGAACTGGCGCAACGTCGCCTCGCTGTGTGCGCGCGCCGCGAACGCCGACTCGATCTGGGCGAGCATGCCGTTGAACGTGCGCGACAAGCGCCCGATCTCCGTCCGCGGCGAGCCCTCGGGTACCCGCCGAGACAGGTCGCCGGCGGCGATGTCCTCGGCGGTGTGCTCGACGACGTCGAGCGGCCGCAGTCCGACGCGCACCGCGATCGTCGCCAGGACTAGCAGCACGGCCAGCACGCCGAGCGTTACCGCTACGGTGATTGTCGTCAGCCGGTGCACCGTTGCGTCCGCGGACTGCAGCGACAGTGCGATGGTGCTGATGGAGCCGTCCGGCCTTACGACGGCGCGCACCCGGTATCCGGAGCCGCCCTGTATCGACGGCACCGTGAACGCCTTGCCCTGTTCGGCGGTCACCCTGGCGGGGGTCAGTCCCGACAGATCCGGTCCTGCGATGCCGGGCGCGCCCGGCCCGCCACGTTGCCGGAGCACCGCGCCGCCGGTCGCGATCTCGGTGAACCAGTACGGCGTCGGCAGCTGGATCGCCGCCCTGGCCTGCGGCGGCACCGGCGCCGGCAGTGGTGCCGGCCGATCGAGCACCCGGGCCCCGACCTCGAGCTGCTGGTCCACTTGGTGCATCAAGTAGCTGTGCAACAGGGTGATGCCGACCGTTCCGGTTGTCGCCAATGCCACGGCGACCAGCCCGAGGACGGCGGCCAGCAACCTCGCGCGCAGCGACCAGCGACGCACCGATAGCCGCGTCAGCAGCTCACGCATGGTCCCGGAGGTTACGTCGCGACGATGTGTGCGGGTGATGCTTTGCGCGCCTTGACGCCGCTACAATCGCGCCGAACTCAGGGGGAGGGTTAGCCGCAGGCTTTAATCCGGAGAGTTCCCCCTGTTCGACCAGGGGGGTCACCGTGATTTCTGTCAATGCTTCGCGCGCACGCTCAATCGCACGTCCGATGATGCTGGTGTCCGCGCTGGTCGCTGCGTTGAGCTTTGCCTTCACGGGTGCGGCGTCGGCGCAGACGCCCTTCCAAGCCGACGCGACCGACACGGCGACGCTGCCCGCCGGGCCCTGCTCGAACGGGGCCTACATCTGTGGCACGGCGGACATCGCAGGCTACGGCGCGGCAAGCTGGAACATGTACATCACCGGCAGCGCGATCACGCCCACGCCGTGCGACAGCACCTACACAGCCACGACGTACTTCACGCTCGCCGGCGACCCGCGTAGCACGCTCGTGGTCGACGAGAGCGGCAACCTATGCGGGCTCGGCCATGACGGCGCGGCCTACCGCGGCTACTTGAACGGGGGGCCGAATTCGTACGGCCACCCGTTCGCGATCGTCGGCAACTGGACGGTCGACCGTGGCTCGTCGGGCCAGTTCTCCGGGCTCGCCGGATCGGGGACGGACCTCCTGAAGCTCGCCGGCGCGCACATCGCCGGCACCTACACCGGCACGCTCGGCTAGCCGCTCAAGGCAGCGTGCCGACCCGGCGTGATGATCAGCCGGAGCGCTTGACGGTGGGCCGGGTGGCCAGCATTCCCTCGACGCCCGCGACGAACAGGTCGATGCCGAACCGGTAGTAGCCCTCCTCGTCGTCGCAGGAGGTCAGCGCGTCGGCGGACGCGACGAGCAACGGGAAACGGTCCGAGGGCAGCGACGCAAGAGCGGCGCGCTTCTCGGCCATCACGCCCTCGCGCAACTCCGCCGCGGTGGTCAGTTCGCCGGGTTGCTGCATCACGAGCATGACCGCGGTCTGCATAGCGTGCCGCGAGACGTCGCAGGCGGTGCCGACGTCGAAGCCTGCCTTGACGAGCAAATCCAGGGCACGCTCGGCCGCCTCGCGGCCCGGATCGCAGGACAGCACGCGCTGCGCCCCGAGCATGGCGGCCGCCGGGTGGGCCCGCAGCGCCTCGACTATGCCGACGATGATGCGGCGCAGTTGCTGCTGCCACGAACCGCTGCCGGCCAGGCGATCGACATCCAGGCCGGCGAAGAGGCGATCGCCCATGGCCGCGAGCAGCTCGTCCTTGTTGCTGACGTGCCAGTACAGCGCCATGGGCGTCACGCGGAACTCCTGCGCCAGGCGCCGGATCGTCACGGCGTCCAGCCCCTCGACGTCCGCGATCGCGAGCGCGCGATCGACGACGGCATCGCGGCTGAGCTCTTCCCCGGCTTGTCGGGCGGCTCTCGGAGCGGATTTCGTCCTCATGCTTGACAACTATACACCGTACAGGGTTAGCTATACACCGTAGATGTACGGCGTATAGGAAAGGCGCTTCCGATGACTACACGAGCACGGTGGACGTTGCTGGCGGTATCGCTTGCCACGTTCATGACCTACCTCGACAACAACATCGTCAATGTCGCGATCCCGGCGATCCAGCGCGACCTGCACTTGTCGACGGCAGGTCTGGAGTGGGTCGTGAGCGGCTACATCCTCGTGTTCGCCAGCCTGCTGCTGGCGGGCGGCCGGCTGGCCGACGTCTTCGGGCGGCGCCGGGTGTTCCTGACCGGCCTGGGTATCTTCACCCTGGCCTCGCTCACGGCCGGGCTGGCAGGCTCGGTCGGCGTCCTGGTCGCCAGCCGGGCGGTGCAGGGACTGGGCGCGGCCCTCGTTACGCCGCCGACCCTGGCCATCATCTCGGCAACGTTCACCGATAAGCGTCAGCGCGCCGCAGCCGTCGGCATCTGGACGGCGGTCGGTGCGCTGGCCCTGGCGGTCGGCCCGTTGCTCGGCGGAGTGATCAGCCAGCACGTCCACTGGAGCTGGATCTTCTACATCAACGTCCCGGTCGGCATCGTCACCATGGCGCTGGCGTCCTGGGTGATCCGCGAGTCGCGCGAGGAGAGGTCACGGCGCATGGACATGCCCGGGGTGCTCACCTCCGCAGGCGCCCTGTTCGCGCTCACCTACGGGCTGATCGAGGGCCACGACCTCGGCTGGACGTCGGCCGCGATCCTCACCAGCTTCGCCGTCTCCGCCACGCTCGGCCTGGCCTTTGTCATCATCGAGTCGCGTTCCTCCGACCCGATGGTCGCCGTGTCCTTGTTCCGTGAGCGCGTGTTCGCAGGAGGTTCGGTGGCGCTGATGATGTGGGCGTTCGGCATCTTCGGCATCTACTTCTTCACCTCGCTGTACCTGCAGGGCGTGCTGGGCTTCTCGCCGACCAAGGCCGGATCCGCGTTCGTGCCGATGGCGCTGCTGATGGCCACTGGCGCGGTGCTCTCCGAGCGGCTGGCCCGCGCGGTGGGCGCACACCGGTCGGTTGCGGCCGCGCTGCTGCTCATGGCGCTCGGTGTCGCGTCGGTGAGCCTGCTCGGCAAGGACGCCTCGTTCCTCTCACTCATGCCGAGCTTCGCGATCATCGGCATCGGTGGCGGGCTGACCGTGCCGCTCACCTCCACGGTGCTCGACGCGATGCCGGCCAGCGAGGCGGGCGTGGCATCCGGCGTCTTCAACGCCTCTCGCGAGGTGGCCGGCCTGCTCGGCATCACCGTGATCGGCGCGGTCCTCACCGCTCGGCAATCCGGCGCGCTGCACTCCGGTCACGACGCCACCGACGCTTTCCTGACCGGGTACCGCACCGGGCTGCTGGTGGCCGCGGCGCTCGTCGTCGTGGGCGCGGTCGTGGCCTTCGTCGCGCTGCGCGGTGCCCACCGCGTACCCGTTGAGGACGAACTGCCCGAGACCAGCGCGGAGCTGGCCCTCGCTGCCTGAGCCCATCCAGCGGCCGGACCGGCCACCGAAGCGATCTTCCTGCGCGGCAGCATCTATGCGCAGGAAGATCGCTTTTGCGCGTGGATACGCCGAACTGCTCGACAGCTATTCCGCCGACGCGCTCGCCAACCTCGGCATCACTCCGGGCTCGACGATCACCAAGCGGGGCGTCACCTTCACCTGGCCACATTCCTGGGCCAGCCGATAGCGCTTCGCGGATCGGGTAACACACTCGGTTTCATCGGGGCGGCCGTCACCGGTACGCACTCCGGGACCGTGACCATCTTCTACACCGACGGCTCGACGCAGCAGGCCACGATCTCGTACCCCGACTACTTCACCAACAACCCGGGCAGCAATGTCGTCGCGACCATCCCGTACCTGAACAGCCGCACCCTCGGCCAGCGCGCGATCCCGGCAAGCCTGTTCGCTGCCTACGTGACACTCGATCCGTCTCGAACGGTCGAGGCGGTGCAACTGCCCACTGTCACCGGCGGCGGCAATGGCGGCGACAAGATTATGCACGTCTTCGCGATGGCCATCGGCGGCTAGGAGGGACTTTGCTGGCAGAGTCAGACCGCTGTCGAAGGCGGCTGGTCAGCCGATGGGCAGGCACCAAGCAGCCGCTCGAAGAAGGAGCGGTAACGCTGCAGGCCTTGCCGGAGATCTTCCGTCGAGACGTCCGTCTGGCTTGCCCAGCCCGATTCCAGCTGATCGCGCTCAGCCGCGAACATCCGCGCGAGGCGCTGCATGAGTTCAGCGACCAGCGCGTCGGCGTCCTGCACCGCCGATCGCGGCTCGTCCACGAAGTTTCCTTGGATCTCCCTCCAGCGCGCTCGCACGCTCGCAAGCTCCTCGGCGCCGAATGACCCCGCGCGAGGCACGGCCTCCACGGGTGCCTCGGCGAGTCCGTTGCCCGCGTACTGCTCGGGTTCCGGCGCGGGCGCTTGAG
>JBPYES010000607.1:0-5700 GCA_051984825.1 Jatrophihabitantaceae bacterium | reverse complement strand
TGATCCGGATGGGTGGGATCGTGCGGCTCGGGGTTCGGCGTAGCCGTGCTGCTCGCCAAGACCGGCGCACAGTAGGCCGTAACGTTCTGCGCTCCGCCGGCCGCGTTCTCGAGCTTGCGCAACGCGTTGTCGATGGCGTGCTGGTCGGCGTGTTGGCGGGCGCGTGAATACGCCGTGCACAGCTGGTAGCGGTTGCCGAGCTGGCTCGGCGAGGAGGATGACGTCTGCCGCCGCGCGATACCGGGCGGCGTCGGGCGGGGTGACACGACCGAGAGCCCCGGCGGAGCGGGTTGGCCGGTCGGCGTGGTGAGCCGCGTCTCCGGCGAGGACGCTTGCTGCTGACTCGACCCCGTGGTGCCCGCCGTCGTCCTCGGCTGCCTGGCATGCGGCGCGCCGAGGTGGTCGTGCGCGATCCGCTGCATGGGTGTCGGCAGCGACCCGGTGTAAGCCGCCGCGGCGACCCCACCAATGGTTAGTGCGCCGAACGCCGCCGCGGCTGCGACTCCGTGACTGACCCGCGGTCTCATCGCGGATCGGCGCCGGCGCATGACGTGCCGGCTGTGTCTCGGCCCCGTGGTCGCCGAGCGGGACGCGCTAAACGCTGCAACCGCCCGGGCCTCTCCGGAAAGTTCGCCTGCCGACGGCGGCGCCGACGCTGCAGCGAGCAGTTCCTCGAGGGCCTGCTCACCTGCTGTAGCGCCCGGTGACGGGCGCACCCCGCGCAGCAGTCGTTCCGCGCTCACCTCGTCCAGGGGGTGCTCGCCGTGCTGCTCGGGATCGTTCGTCATCTCAACACGAGAACCGTCGTGGTATGCGAACCCGTTACACCGTCTAGTGGCGCTGGGCAGGGTGGCGCGGTTCCTGCGCGGTGAGCCGCGCAGCGAGCGTGCGCAGGCCGCGGTGCGCGGCCACCCGTACTGCGCCCGGACGCTTGCCGAGCAGCCGGGCGACGTCCTTGACGTCGAGACCCGCGATCACCCGCAAGGTGATCGCCTCGGCCTGATCCGTGGGGAGCGTCGCGATCAGGGCGAGCGCCCGCTGCGTGGTCATCCGCTCCAAGGCCGAACCAGCGGTGTCGTCGCCACCCGCGCGGTCCAGGTCGGACGCGTCGCCGGACAGATGCACCCGTGCGCGTTGCGCGGACCGCCATGCGTCGATGGCCCGCCGCCGCGCCATGGTGAACAGCCAGCCCCGAAAGGCCGACTCGTCGCCACTGAAGGAGCGGAGCCGGCGCGTGACGTCCACCCAGACCTCGGCGGCAACGTCCTCTGCGATCGTCTCGTCCTTGGTCAACACCCGCAGGTACCGAAGCAGTGCAGGGTGTACATCTCGCCACAATCGTGAGAATGCTGATTCATCACCGCTCGCGGCGGCGTTGAGCACACTTGCGAAGTCGCGAGCGAGCACGGGGGAAGGCTACGCGCTCGTGGCTAGGTCGCGGAGCGCGCCGGGTAAGAAACCCAGCGCGCCCACTGCGTCTGGAAACCGCAGATCGATCACCTCGAAACGCTGGTCAGCCACCCGGCATTCGGGGAGCCGACGCCGGTGACATCGTCCCAGCCTTTGGCAAGCGTCAGGCTCGAGTCCTCGTCGAACGTCCGCACGCTGTACACGACGCCGGCAGAGGAGTCGACACTGTTGACGAAGTCCGGCCGGACGTTGCCCGCATCCGCGGGTTCGCCGTTCACGTCGGTAAACGTGCCCGACTTGGCTTGCGAGTAGATGGTCGGGTTCAGTGCACCGATGCCCCCGCCGGCGTGCTGCAGCGTCAGCGCTGTCATGCCGGCGAACAGCGGCGCGGCGAGGCTGGTGCCACCGATGCGGTATTCGCCGTAAGCGACCTTGCCGCCGCGCGGGAACACCTGGGTCTCGCCGACCAGCATGCCGGTCGTCGGATCGGCGTCCAGGGCGACGTCGGGCACCGCACGCCCGGCCGGGGCGTTAGCGGGCACCACACCGTTCTGGTAGCCGGGACGGCCGAACAGCGCCGAGTACCCGCCGCCCGCGCCGTACAGGAAGCCGACCGGGGCCCATGACGTACCGTCCGCGGACAGGCTGTACTTCTTGGTGCCCCAGGCGGTCTGCCAGGCGAGCTTCCCGTTCGAGTCGATCGCGGTGCTCGTACCGCCGACCGCTGTGACGTACGGGTCGGACGCCGGGTAGTCGGTCTGCTTGACGCCGCTGTTAGCCAGCTCGTCGCCGTTGTCGCCGGACGAGAAGACGAAGCTGATGCCCGTGGACGCGCCCTGCAGGAAGACCGACTCGTAGGCGGCGATGACGTCGGGTGACTCGTTCGAGTCGAGGTCGCCCCACGAGTTGGACACCACGGACACTCCACCGTCGTCGACGATCTTGGCGAGGGTGTCGAGCAGATCGCTGTCGAAGCAGCTCGCTGCCCCGTAGTACTTGATGTTCGCGTGCGGAGCCATGGCGTGCACGGCCTCGACGTCGAGAGTTTCCTCGCCGAACCAGCCCTGCGGCCCGCAGACGTGCTGCTGCGAGAACTGCTTCGGCACCGACTGGCTGAACTGACCGGCTGCGTAGGCGGCGTCGCCGTGCTTGCCGGCGTAGGTCGCGGCGTCCGCCGCGATGGTGGATGCGGCGTAGGCGTCGACGATCGCGACGGTGACGCCGCTGCCGTTCAGGTTCGTGTTGCCCTCGTAGGCGGATCGGAACTGCGACCCTGTGTATCCGCATGGCGCGTACGGCAGCACCTTGCCGTTGAACGTCGGCAGCGGCGTGCTGCCGTCGGCCTGGTGGCTCGCCTGAACCTGCCCGTAATAGGTGGAGCAGGGCTGCGCGTTGACGAACGCGGCCGGTGGCCGCTCCGAGGCGTGCGTCATCGTGTGCACGGTGGTGTCCAGGCCGGAGACGGTCAGCACCGATCCCGCGACGGCGCTCGGTACGGTGGCCGCCTCGGCCGGCGCGGTGACCGACTGGCCATCGTGGCTGTAGCGCTGCAGGGAGACGCCGAACGCCTTCTGCGCCGCAGCGACCGTGCCCGTGACTGTGACGTAACGGTGGTGCGCCTCGACCCCGGAGACGTTCAACCCGGACGAGTGCAGCCACGACGTCACGGCATTCACAGCCGAGCTGCTCGGCTCGAACCGCGCCTGATACTCAGCCGAGCTGAGGAAGTGGCGGTACGACGGGCTGGACGGCGTGGACACGGCGGCCACTTCCGACTTCAACGCGTCGATGCCTCCGTTCGGGGCGAGGTAGACCCGAAGCGACACCGCACTCGACTGTGAGACGGCGCCGAGGTGGCTCGCTCGGGACAGCCAGGTCGGCTTGGTGCTGGCCACCGCCTTGCGCGCCGGACTGGCACCGACGCTTGACGCGGCCACGACAACACCGAACGCCAGCGCTGACACGGCCACTGCCGATGTCGCCAGCCGGACAGCTATCTGCTTCTGCATGCACAAACTCCCATGTCGCGCGTCGGACAGGCACACGCCCAGACGCCGGAAATGTGACTAAGCGTCGGGACACGACGGGCGCTAACCTATGCGCCCCGCGATGATCACCGCCAGTGGGGTCGGCGGCTCACGGTGCCATTGGCACAGCGGACCTTACGTAAATTGCCCCGAACGGCGTCCCGAGCCGGGCGGACCGGCGAACGCCTGGATGATGTCGAGCCACGCGTCGGCATCCGAGCCGACGGCCATCACCTTGAGATCGTCGCGGTGCCGTCGCTGGGTAGCCAGCAGGCAGAAGTCCAGGGCCGGGCCGCTAACCCGGTCGGCCGCGTCGGCCGGTCCCCAGCTCCATACCGCGCCGGCCGGTCCGACCAGCTCGACGCGCACCGGCGCGTCCGGCGGGGTGCGGCCGTTGACCGCGTACGCGTAGTTACGGCACGCGACTGCGATGTGAGCGACGTGCCGCAGCCGGGCGGTCGGTTCGCGGGTGATGCCCAGGGCATCAGCGATGTCCTGGCCGTGCGCCCACGTCTCCATGATTCGCGCGCTGACCATCGACGCGGCGCTCATGCCCGGACCGAACCAGGAAAGATGCCTGCCACCGGGCAGGTGCGAGATCGCCTCACACAGTTCGATGATGCCGTCGCGCCACGTCATCAACAGCTTGCCCGGTTCCTCCGCGGCGAGCTCTTGGGCGCCGGCGTTCGTGAATCCCGTGGGGTCGGTCGCAGCGCGCGAAGCAGCGGCAGCAAACGCGTCCTCGTGGATGGCGGACAGAATCACCAGCCGATCGGTCCACGCCAGATGGGCAATCTGGTGGGCAATCGTCCAGCCCTCGGCCGGCGTCGGAGTGGACCACTTCTCGGCGGGCAGCGGGGCTACGAGTGCATCGAGGCTCGCTGATTCCGCACCGAGGTCGCGAACCAGATCGCGGACGAGGATGGCGGACATTGTCTGATCCGACCTGTCTGAAGTAGCCCTGTCAACCAGTCGTCCGTGATCATCGGACGGATCGAGTGATCATAACCATACGGCTCGGTATCGGACAAACCCCGCGGTCATCTGCCAACGGCGCGCTGGAAGAAGCCGCCGCCCCGAGGGAACCTGAACCCATTGTTCGAGTTGGAGGTGCTGGCCGGCAGTTGCTGAGACAGGTCGGCAAGCTCAACTTGCTGGCCCGCCTTCAGGCCACTCTCGACCTCCGTCACGTCGCTGCCGGCAAGGCCGAGGGTCACCGGCACGGTGCTCGTCTTGCTGCCGTTGACGACGGTGACCGTATGCAGGCCGCCACCTGTGGTGTGGATCGCCGAGTTCGGCACGGTCAGCACGTTATTGGCCGAACCAGTGTCGATCACAATGTCGGCGCCGGTCCCGTCGTAGAGCTGCGGAGTGCCGGCATCGAGCTGGACGGTGACCGGGTAGGCGGTGCTGGACCCGGACGTCGTGCTGAGCAGCCCGATCGACGTCACCGTCCCGTGCAGTGTCGCCGAGACCCCGTCGGCAGCCACGGTGACCTTCTGGCCGACCTTCACCTGGTCGACCTGCGCCAGCACCACCGTGGCCTCCACACCTGAGATGCCGGTGCCGACGATGGTGATCGTCTCCCCTGACGAGGACTGCCCGGGGGTGAATCCGATCGCGGCGACCTTGCCTGTCGCGGGACTGGTCAGCGTCGCGGCCGCTAGGTTCTGCTGGGCGACGGCGAGCTCCGCCTGGGCGGCGTCGATCGCCTTCTGATCGGCCGCGAGCTGCGCCGCGCTCGCCGGTTGGTTGTTGCCTTGGCTGCCGTTGTTCCCGTTGTTCTGGCTGCCGTTGTTCTGCTGGCCCGAGGTCGAGTTGCCGCTGCCCGACCGTCCGTTGCCGCCGCGGTTCGGCACGTTGGCGCCGCCGCTCGGGGTGCTGCCGCGCGGCGTGCTGCTGCCGCTCCTGTTGTGATTGGGTGTGGTCGGGGTGCGCGTGCCCGGCCTGCTCGATCCACCGGTCGATCCGCCCGTCGACCCACCCGTCGACCCGCCGTGCGACCCGCTGCTGGCCGCCTCCGACCGCAACTCGTCGACGAGCTTGTCCAGCGTGGTGATCGCGGTGTCGAGCTGGTTGACGTAGCCGTCCTGTACGGCGATCTTGGCGTCCAGCGTGTCCATGTCATGGGCGAGAGTGTCGGCAGATGCCTCGTACGCCGACATCGCGGCGGCACAGTCGCTGCTGCCGCTGGCTGAGCTTGCCGAGCTGTCCGACGGTGACGGGCTGGGCGTGCTCGACGTGGCGCACGCCTGCTGCTGCG
>JBPYES010000606.1:0-2570 GCA_051984825.1 Jatrophihabitantaceae bacterium | reverse complement strand
TCGAACCCGGGGTGTACCGATTCCGGGACGAGCACGGCCGCGTCATTTACGTCGGAAAGGCGAAGAGCCTGCGGCAGCGGCTCAACTCCTATTTCGCCGACGTCGCACTGCTGCATCCGCGCACTCGGCAGATGGTGACGACCGCGGCCAGCGTCGAGTGGACCGTCGTGACGACCGAGGTCGAAGCGCTGCAGCTCGAATACAACTGGATCAAGGAGTTCGACCCGAGATTCAACGTCAAGTACCGCGACGACAAGTCGTATCCGTCGCTGGCGGTGACGCTCTACGAGGAGTACCCGCGCCTGTCCGTGATGCGCGGCCCCAAGCGCAAGGGCGTGCGCTACTTCGGCCCGTATAGCCACGCGTGGGCGATCCGCGAGACGCTCGACCTGCTCCTGCGCGTCTTCCCGGCCCGGACGTGCAGCGCGGGCGTGTTCAAGCGGGCCGGCCAGATCGGGCGTCCCTGTTTGCTGGGCTACATCGGCAAGTGCAGCGCGCCCTGCGTCGGGCGGGTATCAGCCGAGGAGCATCGCCGGATCGTCGAGGACTTCTGCGACTTCATGGCCGGCAAGACCGACCAGATGATCAAGCGTCTGGACCGGGAGATGGCGGCGGCCAGCGCCGATTTGGAGTTCGAGCGGGCGGCCCGGCTGCGCGACGACATCGAGGCGCTGCGGCGCGCGATGGAGAAGCAGGCGGTGGTGTTCGGCGACGGCACCGATGCCGACGTCGTCGCGTTCGCGCAGGACGATCTCGAAGCGGCCGTGCAGGTCTTCCACGTGCGCGGTGGCCGGGTGCGCGGGCAACGCGGCTGGGTGATCGACAGCTCCGCGACCGTCGACGGCGCACTGGACACGCCTGCACTGGTCGAGCGGTTCGTCACCCAGTTCTACGGACCGGACGAGGACCGCAGCAGCATCCCGCGCGAGATCCTCGTCCCGGCGCTGCCGGACAACGCTGACGTGCTGGCCGAGTGGCTGACCAGCGCGCGCGGGGGGAAGGTCACCCTGCGGGTGCCGCAACGTGGCGACAAGCGCGCGCTCATGGAGACGGTCGCCCGCAATGCGGCCCAGGCGTTCACCCAGCACAAGCTCAAGCGCGCCTCCGACCTGACGGCACGTTCCCAGGCGCTGTCCGAACTGCAAGAGACGCTGAATCTGGACGTCGCGCCGCTGCGGATCGAGTGCTTCGACGTCAGCCACGTGCAGGGCACGAATGTCGTGGCCAGCATGGTCGTCTTCGAGGACGGCTTGGCCCGCAAGAGCGAGTACCGCCGCTTCATCCTGCGCACCCCCGGCGGTGACACCGACTGGATCGCCGAAGCGGTGCGTCGCAGGTTTGCGCGCTACCTCGACGAGCGGGTGGCGACCGGCGAGGCCGGCGTGGACGACGTCGAGGCCGACCCCGAGGATGCCGCCCGGCCCGGAATTGACCCCTCGACGGGCCGGCCCAAGAAGTTCGTCTACCCGCCGAACCTGCTCGTTGTCGATGGCGGTGCGCCACAGGTGACCGCGGCGCAGGCCGTGCTGGACGAGCTGGGCATCGACGACGTGGCACTCGTCGGGCTGGCCAAGCGGCTGGAGGAGGTGTGGCTGCCCGGCGAGGCGTATCCGGTGATCCTGCCGCGCACGTCCGAGGCGCTGTACCTGCTGCAGCGGGTGCGCGACGAGGCGCACCGGTTCGCTATCACGTTCCATCGCCAGAAGCGGTCCCGGGCGATGACCACATCCGCGCTCGACGGCATTCCGGGACTGGGCGAGACGCGGCGCAAAGCATTGCTCGCGCGCTTCGGCTCGCTGAAACGTCTGCGTCAGGCGAGCATTGACGAGGTCGCCGATGTCCCGGGCATCGGGCGCAAGACGGCCGAGTCGATCGTCGCGGGGCTTTCGCGCACCTCGGCGGCGCCGGCCGTGAACGTCACGACCGGCGAGGTGCTCGACGGTGAGGGGGGCACATGAGCAAAGGCGCTTTGGAGACCGTTGTGGTCAGCGGCCTGTCCGGTGCTGGGCGCAGCACGGCAGCGAAGTGCCTGGAGGACCTCGGCTTCTTCGTCGTGGACAACCTCCCGCCCGAGTTGATCACGACCATGGTCGAACTGGGCAGCCGCACCCAGGGCGCGATCACCCGCATAGCCGTCGTGATGGATGTGCGCAGCCGGGCGTTCTCCGCCGACATCACGGCAGTGATTCGCGACCTCGCCGAGCGGGGCATGCGCCCGCGCGTGCTGTTCCTGGAGGCCCGCGACGACGTGCTGGTGCGGCGCTTCGAGAACATCCGCCGTCCGCACCCGCTCCAGGGCGAGGGCCGGCTGGCCGACGGCATTGCCGCCGAGCGGCAGCTGCTTGCCGGACTGCGTGGTGAGGCCGATCTGGTCATCGACACGAGCAACCGGTCGGTCCACGAGCTGCGCCGCGAGCTGGAGCGAGCGTTCGCGCTGGGCGGCGACCTCGAAGGCCGGCCGATCCTGCGCGCCACCGTTGTCTCGTTCGGCTACAAGTACGGCCTGCCCACCGATGCCGATCTGGTGGCGGACGTTCGATTCCTGCCCAACCCGTTCTGGATTCCCGAGC
>JBPYES010000605.1:0-15378 GCA_051984825.1 Jatrophihabitantaceae bacterium | reverse complement strand
GCCACCGGGCTCGCCATGTTCTACCTGATCGTCAACGTCGACAACGGAAACAGGTTCGCGTACTTCAACTCGATGGCTACTGGGTACCGCAACATGGCGGTGCCCGTGGGCCACTACGTCGTGATGGGATTCTTCAGCCGGCAGGACAAGCAGACCGGCGCGTTCGACGACCGCATCGTCACCATCCCGGAGATCACCGTGCCGAACCGGCCGGGTGTCACCGCCGTGACGCTGGACGGGCGAACGGCGACCAACACGCTCACCGTCGACACTCCGCGCCCTGCATTGCGCCAGATCCAAGACGTGCAGGTCGACCGGTCCGACGCGGCGAATACCGGTGACATCTCACTCGGCTACGAGCTGACCGGTACCCGGGACTCGATCTCGGTCAACGCCACTGCGCCTGGTGCCGTCGAACACGGTCAGCTGCACTTCTACACGACGTGGCGCCTTGCCGCGGCCGACGGCAGCTACACGTACGACCTCGAATACCCGTCCGACGGATACGTCCCGGACCGCGCCGCCTACGTGGTGAGCGACGACGACCTCGCGACGATCGACGCCAGCTACGACGCCAACGTCACGGGCCTCTCCGGCAACGAAACGCGGTACTCGTTCCTGCCATGGCAGACAGCAGCGATCCGGGTAGGCAGTTCGTCGCTGCGCCAGCCGGCACATCGCATCGAATACGTCAGCGGCGACCCACAGATCATCTGGGTGCAGCAGATCGTCGCGTGGTTCTCGCCGTTCTCCCGCATCCCCACTGCCGGTGCGGTCAGCGACTCGTACCGGTCCTATGCGCCCGGCCAGCAGGTGACTCAGCACTGGAACGCACCGCCGATCGTGCCGGGCGTCCAGGAGGACTTCGGCGCCAACCCGGGCGGGACGTTCGTGTGCACCGCGTGCCGGGAGGGCAACACGTTGCGGCTGCTGCTCTACCCGTTCGGCGACAACGAAGCCGGCCACATCGGGGCGCGTGACGCCAGTGTGCCCGGCACGCCGTGGCATGAGACGACGGACTTCGCCATCTTCCAGGGGTCGACGCAGCTTGCCGACACGACGCAGGCGCTGGGCTCGATCGACCTGCCGGCCGACCCGGCCACGTATCACCTCGTCTACGACAACACCCGGACCGCCCCGTGGTGGACGCTCTCGACCCATGTCCGCTCGGAGTGGACGTTCACCTCGTCCGGCGCCGACGGCACCGGGCAGCTGCCGTCCGGCTGGGTGTGCGGTCCGGACGGCGGCACCGACTGCGGCATCGTGCCGTTGCTCTTCGCCCGGTACACGCTGCCGACCGACTCGGGCGGCACCCTGCAGCCGGGCACCAACACGATCCAGTTCACGGTCGATCACGCCCAGGGCGTCCCGGCGTCGCCGGTGCAGGCGACGCTGTCCGCGTCCTACGACGGCGGGACCACGTGGATTCCGGCGCAGCTGGCCGGTGGGGACGGCGGCCGGTTCACCGCCCAACTCGACGTCCCGCCGGCGGCGCTGACCGACGGCTATGTGGCACTGCGGCTATCCGCGGCGGACGGGAACGGCTCGGCGCTCGACCAGACCGTGGAGCGCGCCGCGGCGGTCGGCGCTGGGGCACCCGCGGTGGCCGGCGATGTGCCGGCCGACGGCCCGGAAGCGCCTACGCCGCCGCCGGCCACGGGCGACGCGACGCCGGCATGCGACCCTGGCGGGCCGGGACGGGCGACGTGCTTCGCGCTCGTGCGCAATGCACCGCGCGGGGGTCTCGCGCCGCAGGCGGCCGTCGCCGGGTACGGGCCCGCGGACCTCCAATCCGCATACGGCATCGCGGCCGACGCGGCGCAACGCGGCGACGGCCAGACGATCGGAATCGTCGACGCCTACGACTCTCCTACCGCCGAAGCGGACCTCGGGGTGTATCGCGCGCAGTTCGGCCTCCCGCCGTGCACCACGGCGAACGGGTGCTTCACCAAGCTGAATCAGCGGGGCACCACCGACAGCTACCCGCACGCCAACTCCGGCTGGGCGATCGAGATCTCCCTTGACCTCGACATGGTGTCGGCGGCCTGCCCGCGGTGCCGGATCGTGCTCGTCGAGGCAGACACCAACGCGACCTCGGACCTTGCAGTGGCCGCCGATACCGCAGCGGCCGCGGGCTCGAACGTGATCTCCAACAGTTACGGCACCGACGAATTCACCGGGATGGAGGCCTACGAGGCGCACTACCGGCATCCCGGCGTCTTCGTCACCGCGTCGAGTGGCGACGGCGGGTTCACGTTCCCGCAATTCCCGGCCGTGATGCCGGACGTCGCGGCCATCGGCGGAACGTCGCTGCACAGTTCTACCGACGCGCGCGGCTGGACCGAGCAGGCATGGGGCAACGGCGCGAACTCGCTGCTCGGCGGCGGCGCCGGTTCCGGTTGCTCCGGCTACGTCGACAAGCCCGCGTGGCAGCACGACCACGACTGCCTGATGCGCACCACCGCGGACGTCTCAGCAGTCGCCGACCCGGACACGGGCGTCGCCGTGTACGACACGGCCGTCGGGCAGCACGGCTGGATCGTGGTCGGCGGCACCAGCGCGGCGTCCCCGCTCGTGGCCGGCATGATCGGCCTCGCCGGCAACGCGGCAACACTCACGACGGCCGACTTCTACCGGGGCAAGCACGAGCTGAACGACGTCATCGGCGGCTCGGCCGGCTACTGCGACGGCTCGTACCTCTGCACGGGTGTCAAGGGCTATGACGGCCCGACCGGGCTCGGTACGCCGGACGGCATCGCGGCGCTCTGATCAGCCATGACCGGCATGGGCGTGACCGCTGTGGTCGCGCCCCGCCATGTCGTCGGGGCCGCCGCCCATCATGGCAAGCATGGCGCGCCCGCCGGTTCGGAAGAACCGCCAGACCAGGGCCATGGCGAGCAGTAGGAAGACGATGTTCAGCACCGTGGTGTAGTTCCAGCGGATGCTGGTGTCACCGACGCTGGCGTTCCGGGGCCCGGACGGGATGAGCCCGAGCGGTCCGAAGACGAACTCGATCACGTATCCGGCAGCGGCCATGGTCACGTAGAACGTGACGAACAGGAAGGCCGCCATCCGCCGCCCGTAGTACTTCCCGTAGATCACCAGGATCGGGATGATGATCAGGTCCGCGAAGATGAACGAGACTACGCCGCCAAAGCTGATGCCGCCGTTCCACAGCACGGCTGCTAATGGGGCGTTACCGATCGAGCAGACGAATGTCAGGACGGCGACGATCGGCCCGATGAGCGGTCCCCACACCTTGGCTGCCAACGGGTGGTCGGTGAGGAACAGGTGTTGCCAGAACGAGTCCGGGATCCAGGCGCCGGCCGCGCCGGCGATGAGTAGTCCCGCGACGAGATCGCGCAGGATCGCCGCCCATTCCATGACGAAGTTGTGGCTGACCGAGGTGAATCCGGCCGGTGACGCGAGGCGGCGCCAGAACGATCCCGACCCGGTAACGCTCATATCCATCGCCGCGTGACCCTCCATCGATCCCGCGACGCCGCGATCAGCCTGCGCACGGGCCTCGTCGCGCAGCCGACTCGTGAGAAAACGACGGAACAGCAACGCCAACAGGATGATCATGATCGGCCCGCCGACGAACTCGGCCAGCGTGAATTGCCAGCCGAGCAGCAGCGCCAAGATGAGCCCGAGCTCGATGACGAGGTTGGTCGACGCGAATTGGAATGCGATCGCGGCGGTGAAGTCCGCGCCTTTGCGGTACAGCGAACGGGCCAGCGCAACGGCAGCGTACGAGCAGGACGAGGATGCTGCGCCGAGACCCGTGGCGGTCGCGAGACTGCGCGGGCGGTCGTTGGGAAGTAGCCGGGCGATCGTCGACTTCCGGACCAGTGCCTCGATCACTGCGGACAGCGTGAAGCCGAGGATCAGTGACCAGGTGACCTGCCAGGTCATGGTCCCGGCGACGCGCAACGCGTGCAAGATCGGCACTGTCGGCTAGCTCCTTCCCGCGCTGACCTTACCCCCCTAGGGTATTGCGATGGTCAACGGGGCAGCGCCACGTCCAGGTCGAGCGATTCCGCCAGGCTCTCGATCTCGGCGTGCACGGCGGCACCCATCGTCGGCGTGAAGGTCAGGTCCTCGTGGATCGCGTTGATCCGGAGCACGCCGGCTTTGCGGTCGGCGCTCGCGTCCAGCTTTCCGACCAGCCGGTCGCCGTACAGGATCGGCAACGCGAAATAGCCCCAGCGGCGCCGGGCAGCGGGCTTGTACATCTCCAACTGGTAGTCGAAGTCGAAGATCTCGAGCGTGCGCTGCCGGTCGACGACCAACCGGTCCAGCGGGGACAGCAACGCCGCACGTCCGGAGAACGCGCGATCCAGGTAGGACGCGTCGACGCGCCAGGTGCCTTTGATCCCGTCGACCACGGCGTCCTCGCCCGCCTCGCCGACGTCCATCGGCTCTCCCGGGCATTCCGGTGCTCGGGCCCGGGCGATGCCCAGCGAGCGCAAGCGCAGCTCGTTGCGGGTGCGCAGTGCTTGGTCGGTGGGCATCATCGGCTCATCGGGGTAGACCCGAGCGGCCAGGTCCCACAGCCGAGCGCGGCTCCGACGCCCCGCGACCGCGACCTCGCCGCGCGCCTCCAGGAATTCCAGCATCCGAGTGACGTTGCGATCGTTCGACCACCCGGACGACTTCCAGGGCATGACGCAGGTATCCGGAAGCTCGCCTGCCGCCAACGGGCCGGACGAGCCGAGCCGATCGAGGATGTCTTGGCGGCACGCGTCATTGGCGTGCACCCAGTCCCTGCGGTAGACCTGCCAATCGCGCAGCTTGCCCGGTCCCGGCCACTCGGCCATTTCCGCGCGATACAGCGCCATGTCTTCGGCAGGACGAATCATCCCCTGGACCTCGACCAGCACGTGATGCATCAGGGCGGCCTGCAGTTCTTCGGGCCGGTACGCCGCTCCGAGCCGGCTCCAGGCGACGAGCTCGGCATTCGGGGCGACCGCCGCGGTTGCATCGTTCTGGATCAAGGTCAGGTGCTGCACCACCTCGAGCAGCGTGGTCGGACGCGGGCTGTCGAGTAGCTGCGCACGTATGGCAATGCGACGCGCGTCGACACGAGAAAGCTCGCGGACGCTCACGCGACCGACGCTACGCGGCGCTGCCCCGCACAGTTGCGCGCATTCAGAACGCCTGATGGTGGGTGCCGAAGCTGGAGCGGATGCCCGGTCCGCGATAGCGCGCGACACGACGGAAGCGGCGGCCATTCTTGACCTGCCGTGTGCCCCAGGCCATCAGCCACACACCCAAGGCGAAGACCACCCCTAGGCCGATGCCCGCGGCGAACACCTCCAGCATGCTCAGTGTGGCCAGCCGCTGACCGAAGATCTCCGGCGCGTAGCGCGGCCCGCCGGAGGTGTTGTACGCCATGACAAGGCCGGCGAAGCCCCCGACCCCGCCGACCAGCAACGCCCCGAGAATGATCAACACCATGCCCGACTCCCTCCACGTGATGGCCGCGCGCGGGTCTGCGGGATTGGCGTGACAGGCTCGGCAAGGATGAGCCTCGCTCCGAGCGCTGGGCCATCCGGTGTGCATCCATCATGCGCGTGACCTGGGCGCATCCGGTAGTAACGAATCGTGTCCACTGACCCAGCAACGGCGCAGCTGCGCCGGCAACGCGGCCTGAACCGGCCGCTGCCGAAGCCGGATGCGCGGGAGCTCGCCGCTATCTTTGCCGGCGGCGCCGTGGGCACGCTGCTTCGAGCCGCGCTGGCCCAGGCGTTCCCGCATTCCGCGACCAGCTGGCCGTGGCCGACTTTCAGCGTCAACATCGTTGCCGCGTTCCTGCTCGGATACGCGGTGACCCGGCTGCAGGAGCGGCTGCCGCTGTCGAGTTATCGGCGGCCGCTGGTCGGCACCGGCTTGTGCGGCGGCTTGTCGACGTTCTCGACGGTCCAAGTCGAGTTGGTGACGATGCTCGACGCACACGCCTACGGGCTGGCGGCCGGATACGCGTCGACCAGCGTCGTCGTGGGCTATGGCGTCTGCTATGCGGCGACTGCGCTCGTCCGCCGGTCCTGGACACGACTGTGAGCGCGCTCGTCTGGACGGGCGTCGTCGTTATCGGCGGGCTGGGTTCGGTGCTGCGGTTCCTGGTCGATGGCGCCGTGAGCTCCCGGCTGGAGCGGCGCGACTTCCCGTTCGGGACGCTCGTCGTCAACATCAGCGGCGCCGCAATCCTGGGGCTGCTCACGGGGCTGGTGTTGGGGGATACCGCCGCGTTGCTGGCGGGCACCGCGGCAGTCGGCTCCTACACGACGTTCTCGACCTGGATGCTGGAAACGCAACGGCTCGCCGAGGAGCGGGAGGTACGCAGCGCGGCGATCAACGTGATCGCCAGCCTCGCTCTCGGCATCGCGGCAGCCGCCGTCGGCAAGGCGATCGGAGCCCGGCTGTGAACGTCGACGGCCTCAAGCTGACCAGCTACTTCGCCGAGCGGAAGCGGAGTGGCCGGCGCTTCCTGGGGGACGCCCTGATGGACGTCTACGGCGGCCAAGAGCTCGCCGCCAGCATCATGCTGCGCGGCACTGAAGGTTTCGGGCGGAAGCACCTTCTGCGCAGCGATCACTCGCTGACGCTCTCCGAAGACCTGCCCGCCGTGGCGATCGCCGTCGACACGGCCGAGCGCATCGAGGCCGTCCTCGACAAGACCGCCGAGCTCGGGCCCGGCTTGATGACGCTCGAACGGGCACGGCTGCTCACCGGCGACATCACGGCGCTCGCGTTGGCCGACGAGATGTACGACGCCACGAAGCTCACCGTCTACCTGGGCCGGCAGGAGCGGATCTACCGCGTGCCGGTGTTCGCCGCCGTGTGCGACCTGCTGCATCGGCGCGGCATCGCCGGCGCGAGTGTGCTGCTGGGCGTTGACGGCACGGCGCATGGTCTCCGGGAGCGGGCCCGGTTCTTCGGCCGCAATACCCAGGTGCCGATGATGGTGATCGCCGTCGGTTCCGGCGAGCAGATCGGCCGCGTGCTGCCCGAGCTGGGGGCACTGCTGCGCGAGCCGCTGCTCACCCTCGAACGCGTTCGGGTGTGCAAGCGGGACGGGCAACTGCTCGATACCCCGCACGTCCTGCCCAGCAAGGACGAGCACGGCATGCCGTTATGGCAGAAGCTGATGGTCTACACGTCCGAGGCGGCTTTGCATCACGGCCAGCCCATCCACCGCGCCGTCAACCGCCGATTGCGTGACACGGGTGCCGCCGGGTGCACGACGCTTCGCGGTATCTGGGGATTCCACGGCGATCACGCCCCGCACGGCGATCGGCTGTTACAGCTGGGCCGGCACGTACCCACGGTCACCGTCGTCATCGATCGCCCGGACCGGATCGCCGAGTCGTTCGCGATCATCGACGAGCTGACCAGCGAGCGCGGCCTCGTGACGAGCGAGGTGGTCCCGGCACGCACCATTTGAGCACGGTTCACCCAAAGGTCAGGTCTTTCTGATCTGCTGGGCGGACCAATGCGTGTCGGATCGGAGGACCTCATGCGCAGGTTCAGCCTCGTGCTCGCGGCGGCCGGAGTGGTCGCAGCGGCGATCGTGCCGACGACAGCGGCAGCGGACAGCCCGTCAGGCTGGCAATGGACGAGCGAGGCGGTTGCGCCGGGCGTGACGGTCGAGGTCGGCGTGCTGCAAGCCGCGACGGCGCCGTTCTGGACGGCGACGATCGACGCGCCGGCCACGAACTCACTAACCGGTCAGCCGACCGTGGCCGAACTGGGTACGCAGCAGTGGGCGCAGGACACCGCCGACCGCTTGCGCGCGGCCGGCTACCCGCCACGGGTCGATGCCGTTAACTGGCCGGCGTTCGCGGACACGCCTCACGGCGTCGAGGGATTCCGGGTCCGTACCGGGGCGTACGGTACGCAGGCGGATGCGGTGGCAGCCGTCGCCACCCTGAAGGCCGCCGGCTTCACCACTGCCGCCGCCGAGTGGACAGGCTACGACGCCGACCAGGCGCCTGACGCCCAGCGAGTGCATGTCGCGATCATCGACCCGCGCACGTTCCACGGGTCCGTCGCCGCGACGCACGACGGCACCGTCGCGCAGCGCGAGAAGACGTCCACGATCGCGGCCAAGACCGGGGCGCTGGTCGCGGTGAACGGCGGCTTCTTCGTCACGTCCGATACCGACGGCTACCAGGGCGTGCCGTCCGGGCTGGCCGTGTACGACCGGCGGCTCGAGTCAGAATCGGCCGGCGCTCGCGCGGCGCTCGTACTCGGCCACCCCGGTGCCCGGATCGAGAACCTCGTCTCGACGATCACGGTGCGCGCCGGCGGGTCTGCTCACTCGGTCGAAGGCGTGAACCGCAAGCCCGGCGTGGTGCGCGACTGCGGCCGTCCCGGCCTCGCGCCGACATCCCGCCCGCGTCAGGACTTCACGTGCACGAGCAGCGACGAGCTCGTGCTGTTCACCGCCGAGTTCGGGGCGTCGCTTCCTACGGGTCCGGGTACGCAGGTCGTACTCGACGCGCACGGCACGGTCGTGTCGGCCGGCGATCGGGGCGGGAGCGTTCCGGCAGGCGGCTCGGTCGTGCAGGGCATCGGCACCTCGGCGAGCTGGCTTGACGAGCACGCCCCGGTGGGCGCTCGCCTCGCGCTGGACGAGCAGGTCCGCGACGCCGCGTCCGGAGGGCGGATCCAGCCCGGTGGCGTCGTCAGCGCCGCACCGGTGCTCGTGCGGAACGGGCGGCTGGCCATCGACGGCGACACGGAGGGTGTCATCGACGTGCACGATCTGTCGTTCGGCTACGCCTGGGCAGAGCAGCGCCAGCCTCGCACCATGGCGGGCATCGACCGGGACGGCCGGCTGCTGCTCGTCACGGTCGACGGCCGCCAGCCTGGCACGAGCG
Source organism: Jatrophihabitantaceae bacterium (assembly GCA_051984825.1). Lineage (GTDB taxonomy): Bacteria > Actinomycetota > Actinomycetes > Mycobacteriales > Jatrophihabitantaceae > DASXRA01. The sequence goes on along the minus strand of JBPYES010000605.1, from coordinate 6,493 downwards.
AGGGCGTGACGATCGAGGAAGGCGCCCACCTCATGCGGCAACTCGGCGCCGTGGACGCGATGAATCTCGACGGCGGCGGCTCGTCGGCGATGGCTGTCGACGGCATGCTCGTCAACCATCCGTCCGATTCCACCGGCGAGCGGCCCATCGGCGACGCGGTTGTCGTGCTGCAATGAACGAATGACTCTCTCTGATTCCGACGTCGTGGCGCTGGCGCGCGAGGCCGTCGACCGGCGCAACAAGGACCTGGATGTTCGGATCGAGCCGGCGGATCCCGTGGATCCGTATCGGTGGGGCGCTGTGGCATGGACGGTGTTCGCGGGCGGCGAGAGCAGCTACATCACCGCGAGCATGACGAGGGAGGAGGCCCTGGACAAGTTGACTGCCGACCTCGGGGGCGGCGGCTAGCCCCGAGCGGTGTGTTCGACGGCGGCAGTGGCGACGGCGGTCCAGTCAGCCCGCTGCACACCGTGTCCGGCGCCTCGCAGTGGCAGCAGCCGCGCTCCGGGAATCTCGGCAACCAGCGCCTGCGCGTGCTCGAGCGGGAACATCGGGTCGGCAGTCCCGTGGACGACCAGGGTCGGCGCGCTGATCGACGACAGTGGCCCGGGCGCCTGCTCGCCCTCCTGCAACACGTAGTGGTTTTGCGCGGCGGCGAAGTCCCGGGCGCGTGCCACGTCGCGGCGGACGAACTCGCGGACCGCGATCTGGTCGAACGGTCGCTCCGGTCCGGCAAGGACCAGCGCGTAAGCCACCAGGTGCTCGACCACCGAGTTCGCGTCGCACCAGTCGACCCGGGCGTCCGCCACGAAGCTCATGAACCGCTCGGTCGGTGGCGGCAGGCCACGATCACCGGCCGTGGCAGGCGACGTGCTGATGAGCACGAGCGAGCGCACCCGTTCCGGCTGATCGAGCGCGAGCAACTGCGCGAACGCCCCACCCGCCGAGGCCCCGACCACATGCGCCGCCTCGATGCCGTAGCCGTCGAGCACCCTGGCGGCGTCCGCGACGAGATCGGCCCCCGTGTAGCCCGGGCGACCGTGCGGGTAGGTGCTCGAACGGCCGGTGTCGCGATGGTCGTAGCGCATCACGAAGCGCCCGCTGCCGGCGAGCAGTCGGCACCAGTCGTCCTCCCACCACAGCATCGACGCGCCGACCCCCATGATCAGCAGCACCGGCGCATCGGCCGGGTCGCCGAACGACTCGGTGCAGAGGTCGACGCCGTTCGCCTCGATGACGCGCTCAGTCATGGCAGGTATCCGATGCCTCATTCCGCTTGCAATCCGCAATCGCTTCGTCCGGACGCTAACATCGGTGGTGGTACTTTGCAAGCGGTTCTCGGGCTCTCGGGAGGGTGCGGCGATGGCAGACGCTCCGCGATCCGGATGCCCGATCAATGCCGCCGTCGAAGCATTCGGCGACCGGTGGAGCCTGCTCGTGCTGCGCGACATTATGTTCGGCAACCGCCGTCACTTCCGCGAACTTCAGGCCGGCTCGCAGGAAGGCATCGCGTCGAACATCCTCGCGGACCGGCTCAAGCGGCTGGTGCACGACGGCTTGCTCACCCGCGACGACGCCCGTCCCGGCCAGAAGGCGACGTACAGCCTTACTGAGCAAGCGATCCAGCTCGTCCCGGTGTTCGCGCAACTCGGTTCCTGGGGCGTGCGGCACCGCCCGACTACGCCGGCGCTGCGGGTCCGCGCGGAGCTGCTCGAGCGCGGTGGGCCCAAGATGTGGGCCGACTTCATGGACGAGCTGCGCGAGACGCATCTCGGCATTCCGCGCCCGAACGGCAGGCGCCGATCGGTGACTGAGCAACTCGCCAACGCGTACCGCGCGGCCGCCGGCACCGCTGTTTCTGCCACGTGACGGGCGCCTATCAGCCGGGCCTGCTTGGCGGAGCCCCGAAATCAGGCGATCGTCACGTCCTTGGGCATGTGCCGGGGCGCGACGCCTGCGGCGAGCATCTGCTGCCACGCCCGTTCGGCGATGCGTAGCGGCGCATGGCCCTGGGCCGCGATGCGGCGTGCCTCGTCGCAGGATGCGATGCTCGCGACCAGCATGATCCGTGGCGGCTCGTCCCTGAGCTGGTAGATGTTCCAGCTGCGCGCCGGCGCCCCGTTCTCATACTGCGGCATCACATGCAAGTAGCCGCTCGCTCGGCCGGCCTGGTTCTGATTCACGGCGCCCTCCACACATTGGCCGCTCCACCCGCACTGAATAGTGTGCGCGAGGAGTCAACTGCGCCGCGTGCCCGTGAGCACATCTCTGCGCTAGCTCCTCGCGCGGCGGCGCCGCATGGCTACTCGCAGCGACAAAAACAGGCCGCGGCGGCGAACTACACCCGACGCGGTCCAGCCGGTCCCCACAGCTAGCGGGATCGCGACCGCCAGCGCTGCGGTGGGCGGCATCAGCGTGGCCGCGGTAACGGCCACAATCGCGGCGAGCGCGAGCAGCAGCACGGGTAGCCGACATCCTCGAACGACCTGGCGAACTCGGTCGCGCCACCCTGTAGCCACGGCCGAGAGATCGGCCTCGAGTTCGTTGAGCACCTTGCGCTCGTGTTCGGACAACATCGGGGTTCCTCCGGCACCGGGCCCTGCAGCCCGATCCTGCCTGGTTCGCCGCCGCCCGAGTCGGCGCCGAACTCGCCGTCGGGCAGGATGCGCGACCTCGTCGTCACGCAGCCCGCCGTCCTCTATGTGTACACCCGCAGGGCAGGATCTGCGCCTCACCTTTTGGTAACCTCCGCGCTGCCCGGTGGCGTTCGCGCCGCGCCGTGGCGCTTCGTCCTCTCGGGACCTTCCAGATCCGCCGTGATCTTGGACTTATGGCTGAATAGCGACCGCAACTCCAAGATCACGCGAACCGTCGCGCTCAGTTCGGCGTCGGGTCGCGGACGAGGACGCTGCGGGCCTCCTGGACCAGCAGCGCAGCGGCGCTGGGTGGTCCGTCGAGCGTGCCGGGGATGGTGGTGGCCGGCCCGCCGTCGACTTGGAAGGTCGCCTTCCAGGTAACGGTCGCGGTCACGGTCAGGCGACCGGTGGTGGTGTAGGTGTGCCCGTCATAGTCGGCGCACTGCGCGGTCCCGCAGGGATCGTGCTCGGTGTCGTAGGGCCGGCCCGGTCCGTTGCTCGTGCCGCTGCGGCCGTCGCCGAAGTCCCAGCCGACGTGGTCGATACTGATCTGGACGCTGACCGGCCGGCCCAGGATGACGACGGTCGGCAGCGTGCGTTGCCGCCCAGTGGCCACCCACATGATCGTTTCCATGTTCACCAGCGTGTCGTGACGCGGCGCCAACCCGATCGGCGCGGTTGGGATCAGCCGCTGCGCTTGCTGCCACACCATCAGCGGTGTGACCGCTTGCGGCGGCGCATTGCTGACCGGGTCGCACTCACTCCCCGTTGTCGACCAGGTGCCATCCGGTTGCACGACCATGCGCACATATTGTTGATGTGGAATGCCAGTGGTCTGGGTTCGCGCATCGCACATTACGACGCTCGCGCACATCCCCGAATCCTGAGCAGCGTTCACATCACCCATCGCAGCGAGGTTCGCCTGAGTACTGGTCCCACAGGCAACAAGCCGAATCGTTCCCGGCGCGTCGACGGTATTCCTAGCCCCGCTATCGTTTGCGCCCGAAGTTGGCTGTCCCGGCGCGGTTGACCGTTGGCCCTTGATCACTACCGTGCCAGGTCTTGAACATCCTTCGAAACCCTTGCGGTGGGCGCATGGGGACGCGAGTTCGTAAGCGGCTGATGAGTGCGCAGTCGGCTCTACCAGCTGCCACAGCAGCACTGTGACAATCGCTGCGCCCAGCCGGTTCATTGTGTGATCGCTTCCTTCCAGTCAACGACGAACCAGCGGGCCCCGGTCCAGCGCACCCAGATTCGGTAGGTGATCTTCGGTATGGCAGCCGCATGTTCGATGACGCGGCCTCCTCTGTCCAGAGTTTCGAGTGCCGCGACACTCACCGTCACATCCGACACTGCGGTCGAGTCCCTGCGATGATCATTCGGCTGGATGGTCGACGATACGAATGACACCCGCCCACCACGGAAATGTTCGCCTTTTGCTCGCGCACCATCAAAGTTGCCCTTCACAAAGCGCTCGCAGTCCGTACACACGGGTAGGAAAGCCTGCCTTGCAAGGGTGGAATCCGTCGTCGCGTAGCCCCAGTCAAGGGTCTGCATCCAATACTTGGCGTACACGTCCGCGGCTACCCGATCGTTCCTGTTTAGGGACGCCGGGAAGGTTGGTGGTTTCTCGCCGGGACGGATGTTGGGGCCGGTTGTTATCGGTGGCGTGCTGGCCGGGGCGGTGGGGTAGATGGGTGGCGAATAGGTGCTGAGGGTCGGCGTGGAGGTGTCGCCCTGGGCTGGCTGGTCGCTAGTGCATCCGGCGAGCGCGGCGGTAGCGAGCAGGCACAGGAGCAGGACGCGATGCTCACGCACGCGGCGGAGTATGGCACTTCGGGCATCTGCCGAAAACGGCACGGCGACAGTGTGCCAGTTTCGCCACGCGTCCGTGTGAATTCATCCACATGCCCGCTTCGGGCGTCGGCCGCCAACGCCTCGTGCGGCAGAACGCCTTAGGCGGCAGAACGCCAGCGCGGCATCAACGCCTCAGGCGGCGGAACGACCGGGTGTGATGTCCAGGTTGCCCGCTCCGATAGCGTCGCGGCGTGCGCGGCCGCGGCGTCCGGTTCTACATCACCACCGGTGTGACGGTTGCGGCGCTGACGCTGGCCGCGCTCTCGTCCATCATCGTGGGCAGCCTGCACGGCAGCGCCCGGGCCTGGTGGATCGCGATCAACCTGCTCAGCGTGGCCACCGCTGTCGTCGTGCAGGCCATCGAGCAGCGCCGCCGCGAACGGGAACGGCAGGCGGCGGAGGTAGTCGCGATCGACATGCGCACCGCGATGAACGACTCGCTCGACCCGATCGTCCGCCAGATCGGCCGCATCGCGGTTGCGGCGGATCGGGGCGAGCGCCTCGCGCTGCGGGAGCAGACGGTGCCGATGGTGCTCTACTCCGCGTCGCTGTTGATCGGCCCGGATCGGGTGCGCGCGTCCTGGTTCCGTCTCGACGCGCGGACGCCCCGCGCACTGCGACCCGAGCTGTCGGAGGGACGCGCCGGCGGCCCGCGTACGACGTTCATCGAGGGCACGCGTGTTGGCGACCCGGTATTCGAGCTGCTCGCCAGCAACGAGCACCGCTTCTGCGCCGACGTCCTGGCCCAGCCGCCGCCCGGCTGGGATGCCGCACATCCCCACGATTACCGCACGTTCCTGTCCGTGCCCGTGGTGGCGGGCTCGCGCGCATTCGGGCTGCTCACCGTGGACTCGTTGCTGCCCGGCGACCTCACGGAGGGTGACGTCCCGCTGCTGCGGCTGCTGGCGGGATTGCTTGCCGACGCGCTCGCGTACGGGTCCTGAGCGGGTAACCTTGTTGCGAGGGGGTGCAGCAATGGCCGATGGCATATTCGTTGCCGACACCGACGATCGCGCCGAGCAGATGCTTGCCGACCCGAGAGGCTATTTCGAGCGGGCACGGGCGCGGGCGCGCGCGCAGGTCAGGCGCGAGATAGCGGACGGCTTGTCGGCGCGGCGCCTCCAGGTCCACCCTGCCTAGGCGCCTCCAGGCCCACCCCGCCTAGACGCCCCAGGTCCAACCCCGCCTAGGGGCGGCGCATCGGGACGTGCGCGATGCCGTCCTCGACGAACTCGTCCCCGTCCGGAACGAAGCCGAACCGCTCGTACCACCGCGCGAGGTATGACTGCGCATCGAGCACGACCGCGCGGTCACCGGCCAGTACCAGCGCCCGCTCCATCAGCTGCCCGGCAAGCCCGCCGGAACGCGCGCCCGGTGCGGTGGCGACCCGGCCGATGCGCAGTGCGGCGCCGTCGTCCAATACCCGCAGTGTCGCGACCACGTCGCCGGAGCGCTCGATCCAGAGCTGCCGCGCGCCGGGCTCGAGGTCACGGCCGTCGAGCTCGGGGTATGCACACACCTGCTCGACCACGAACACGTCCACGCGCAGCTTGAGGATGTTGTAGAGCGTGGTGGCGTCGAGATCCGCGGCGTGCGCGTCGCGTACGTCCACGACGCTCACCATACGGTTGGCGGCCGGGGCCCCTAGGAATCGGCTCTCAGCTCGCGCCTACACTCGGAAACACCAGCTCGTGAAGCCGTTCACAAGGCCCGAAGGACGGGAGAGCGCGCATGCCGGAAGCAGCGTTGGGCGCTCGGCGCTACGACGCCGACGCGATCGTCGTCGGTGCCGGCCCGGCCGGCAGTAGCGCCGCGTACTGGCTGGCCAGCGCCGGGCTCGACGTCCTGCTCCTGGAGAAGGCGACGTTCCCGCGCGAGAAGGTATGCGGCGACGGGCTGACCCCGCGCGGCACCCGCGCGCTCCTCGACATGGGAATCGACGTCAGCCGCGACGCCGGGTGGCTTCCTAATAAGGGCCTGCGCGTCATCGGCGGCGGCCT
>JBPYES010000604.1:0-6909 GCA_051984825.1 Jatrophihabitantaceae bacterium | reverse complement strand
TCCGGCACAGCCTACCTTGTCGTCTTCAGGCCGGACGCGCGGCAAGCACAATCGTGGCGAACTCGGCCCCGTCGAGGCTGGCGCCGCCCACCAGGGCCCCGTCGATGTCGGGCTGTGCGACGATCTCCGCGGCGTTGCTGGCCTTGACGGAGCCCCCGTAAAGGATGCGCACCCCTGACGCCAACTCGGCCGAGAACAGCTCGCCTAGCCGGCTGCGCAGCGCTGCGCAGACCTCCTGCGCGTCGGCCGGGGTGGCCACCTTGCCGGTACCGATTGCCCACACCGGTTCGTACGCAATGACGATCTTGGCCACCTGGTCGGCCGTGAGCCCCGCCAGCGCCGCGTCCAACTGCGTGGTGCAGTGGTGGACCTGGCCGCCGGCGTCACGTATCTCTAGCGCCTCGCCCACGCACAGGATCGGCATCAGCTCATGCCGATAGGCCGCCTTGACCTTGGCGTTTACCAACGCGTCGTCCTCGCCGTGGTGCTCGCGCCGCTCGGAGTGCCCGACGATGACGTAACTGCAGCCCAGCTTGGCGAGCATGGTGCCGCTGATGTCGCCCGTGTAGGCACCGCTGTCGAACTGGGACAGGTCCTGGGCGCCGTAGCCGATCAGTAGCCGGTCGCCGTCGACCAGCGTCTGGACGCTTCGCAGGTCGACGAACGGCGGCAGCACCACGACCTCGACGGCGCTGAAGTGCTCCGGCTTGAGGCTGAACGCGATCTTCTGGGTCAGCGCGATCGCCTCGAGGTGGTTCATGTTCATCTTCCAGTTGCCCGCGATCAGCGGCTTTCGCGCCAAGGTCAGCTCTCCTCGAGCACGGCCACGCCGGGCAGGGTCTTGCCCTCCAGGTACTCGAGGGACGCGCCGCCGCCGGTGGAGATATGCCCGAACGCGTGCGCGGGAAGGCCGAGCTTGCGGACAGCGGCCGCCGAGTCGCCACCGCCGACCACAGTGAGCCCAGGAGCGGCGGCGACGGCCTCGGCGACGCCCTTGGTGCCCGCTGCGAACGGCGCCACTTCGAAGACCCCCATCGGCCCGTTCCAGAACACGGTCTGCGCGTCTGCGAGCTCCGCAGCGAACGCGGCCACTGTGCGCGGGCCGACGTCGAGGCCCTTCGTACCCGCAGGGATGGCATCGGCCGGCACGGTCTGGGCTGCTGCGTCGTCGGTGACCTCCGATGCCACCACGATGTCGGTCGGCAGCACGATCTTGTCTGGATTGTCGGCGAGCAGCTGCCGGCACGTGTCGACCTGGTCGTCCTCGAGCAGCGAGTCGCCCACCTCGTAGCCCAGCGCCTTCAGGAACGTGAAGCACATCCCGCCGCCGACGAGCAGCCGGTCGACACGCGGCAACAGCGAGGTGATCACGGCCAGCTTGTCGCTGACCTTGCTGCCGCCCAGCGCGACCACGTAGGGACGCTTCGGATCGTCGGTGAGCTGTCGCAGCACCGCCAACTCGTCCCGGACGAGGTCGCCGCAGTAGTGCGGAAGCAGCTTCGCCACGTCGTAGACGGACGCGTGCTTGCGGTGTACCGCCCCGAACGCGTCCTCGACAAAGGCTCCACCCTCGTCGTCGCCGCCGGTGAGAAACGCCAGGCACCTCGCCAACGAGGCGCGCTCCGCGTCGTCCTTGCTGGTCTCGCCGGGGTTGAAACGGACGTTCTCCAGCAGCAGCAGCTCGCCGTTCTTCAGTTCGCCCGCCAGCAGCCGGGCGCTCTCCCCGACCGTATCGAGCGCGAAGTCGACGGGCTGGCCCAGCAGCTGCGCGAGCCGATCGGCGACCGGCCGCAGCGAGTACTGCGGGTCTGGCGCGCCTTTGGGCCGGCCGAGATGCGCGGCCACGATGACCCGTGCACCGCGGTCGAGCAGCCTCGTCACCACCGGCAACGAGGCCCGGATACGCCCGTCGTCGGCAACCGCGCCGTCCTTGAGCGGTACGTTCAGGTCGGATCGCACCAGCACGCGCCGGCCCCTGACCCCGTGCCGGATCAGGTCGTCGAGGGTGCGCATCGGCTCAGAGCGACGTTCCGACCAGCATGGCGACGTCGACGAGGCGCTGCGAGTAGCCCCACTCGTTGTCGTACCAGCCGACGACCTTCACCTGGTTGCCGATGACCTTGGTCAGGCCCGAGTCGAAGACGCACGACGACGGGTCGGTGACGATGTCCGAAGACACAATCGGGTCCGCGGTGTAGGTCAGCAGACCCTTCAGGGGGCCCTCGGCGGCCGCCCGGTAGGCCGCGTTCACCTCTTCGACGGTGGTGTCGCGGCTGACCTGTGCAGTCAGGTCGGTGGCCGAGCCGGTGATCACGGGCACGCGTAGCGCGAACGCGTCGAGCTTGCCGTGCAGCTTCGGCAGTACCAGGCCGATCGCCTTGGCGGCGCCGCTGGAAGTCGGCACGATGTTCTGCGCGGCCGCGCGGGCTCGCCGCAGGTCCTTGTGCGGGCCGTCTTGCAGGTTCTGATCCTGGGTGTAGGCGTGGATCGTCGTCATCAGGCCCTTCTCGATGCCCAGCGCATCGTCGAGGACCTTCGCGAGCGGTGCCAGGCAGTTCGTGGTGCACGACGCGTTCGAGATGACGGTGTGCTTCGCGGGGTCGTAGTCGCCGTCGTTGACGCCCATGACGATCGTGACGTCCTCGTTCTTCGCCGGAGCCGAGATGATCACCTTCTTGGCGCCGCCGTTGTCGACGTGCACTCGCGCCTTGTTGGCGTCGGTGAAGAATCCGGTCGACTCGATCACGACGTCGGCGCCGACCTCGCTCCACGGCAGCTTGGCCGGGTCGCGTTCCTCGAACGCCTTGAAGGTCTGCCCGCCGGCGCTGATCGTGTCGGCCGTCGAGCTGACCTCGCTCGGGAATCGGCCGAGGATGGTGTCGTAGCGCAGCAGGTGCGCCAGGGTGGCGTTGTCGGTGAGGTCGTTCACTGCGACGACCTCGATGTCGGCGCCGGACGCGATGGCGGCGCGGAAGAAGTTGCGGCCGATGCGGCCGAAGCCGTTGATGCCCACACGAACGGTCACTGCGTTGGCTCCTCGGATTCTGGTACAGATTGCGGCCAGGGCGGCTACGGCCGACCCTGCCCAAACACTAGCCTGTGCCGTCGAGTGACTACCTGGCACGGGCGGCCTCGCAGCCAGCGCGCAGCCCAACGACCACCGGCCCACGGGTCTCCTTAGGCGAATAACTGCTTGTAGATCGCAATCAGTCTTGTTACGGTCCGAACGACCGCTCGTAGCTCGCGATCAGCCAGAGGAGAGGGCCATGACTCCGGCGCCGGTGCTCGACCCGCGCTACAGCGACCCGAAGGCGGTCGCCGTTTCCTGGGACATGACGCAGCGAATCCTCCAGAGTGCGGAGCTGTTCTGGATTTCCACGGTCCGTCCCGATGGCCGGCCGCACGTCACGCCGCTCGTCGCCGTCTGGGTCGATGACGCGGTGCATTTCCACACCGGGGCCAAGGAGCAGAAGTTCGCCAACCTGCGCGCCAACCCGCACGTCGTTCTCACTACCGGATGCAACACGTGGAACGCCGGGGTCGACGTCGTGGTCGAAGGCGACGCGGTACCCACCACCGACCCGGGTCTGCTCGCACGGCTGGCCGAGGCGTGGGCGGGCAAGTGGGATGGACGGTGGCGGCTCGCGGTCCGCGACGGCGGGTTCCGCAATCCCGAGGGGGGCGACCTGCCCAGTGAGGTGTTTTCGGTGGCGCCCACCACGATCTACGCGCATACGAAGGGTGATCCGTTCGGTCAGACGACATACCGATTCTGACGCCGGCTGGTAATCCGTCAGGTCAGGCCGAGTGCGATTCGCAGTCCCTCCGATACGGCCGTGATCGTCAGCGGACTCAGCGCGCCGGCTGGCGTGGCGAGTTCATCTCGATACAGCTGGACGATGTCGTCGCACAGCACGAATCCAGTCAGCGGGTCGGCGGCGGTGAGCGGCACAACCGTCGGTAGCGCCGCGTGCTTGCGCGTCGTCGTGATCCGCGCTGCGAGCACCGACTCGAGGTTGCGGTTTCGGGCGTTATTACTCACAATCAGCCACGGTTTGCGACCGTGTCCCAGGTCGACGTGAAAGACCTGACCGCGCAGTGGCGCAATCACCGCTTGCTCTCGGTACGCCTGACGTACCGCCGGCGCGCCGCCCGCGAGTCGGCGGAACCCTCCTCGCCGAGCGTGACCGCGAGGTTCGCGTAGGCCACATCGAGTGCGTTGGCGCGCAGCGACTCGGCGCCGGCCCGCAGCAACAACCGCAAAAGCGCCGCCTCCGAGGTTGCACCGCTGGGATCGAGTCCCCGCGCCTCTGCCCACGCGAGCAGCGCCTCGTGCTCCTTGGTCGACGAGTCGGCGAACGTTTCGACGGTACGCACGTCGTCGGCGTCGAGTGTGACGCTCAACCGCTTGCTCATGCACCACAAGTTACACCGCAATGCGATGCGTCAGCTGCATCAGGGAGCGAGCATCTCCGGGGTGACGGCCGACTCGGTGTCCGGCACGCCGAGCTCGGCCGCTCGCTTGTCGGCCATCGCAAGTAGCCGGCGGATGCGCCCGGCGACCGCATCCTTCGTCATCGGGGGATCGGACAGCGCTCCCAGCTCCTCCAGCGACGCCTGCTTGTGGTCAAGACGCAGCCGACCCGCCTGAAGCAGGTGGTCCGGCGCCTCATCGCCCAGGATCTCCATGGCTCGCTCGACACGTGCGCCGGCGGCAACGGCGGCGCGGGCAGAACGGCGCAGGTTGGCGTCGTCGAAGTTGGCCAGGCGATTCGCCGTCGCGCGCACCTCGCGGCGCATCCGCCGCTCCTCCCAGGCGAGGACGCTCTGATGGGCGCCGATCCGGGTCAGCAGCGCGCCTATGGCATCGCCGTCGCGCACGACCACGCGGTCAGAGCCGCGCACCTCACGAGCCTTCGACGGAACGCCCAGCCGGCGGCCCACCCCGACCAGGGCCAGAGCCGCCTCGGTCGACGGGCAGGTGATCTCCAGGGAGCAGGCGCGCCCCGGCTCGGTGAGCGAGCCGTGCGCCAGGAAGGCGCCGCGCCAGGCCGCCTCGGCATCAGCGATGCCGCCGGCGACGACGTGATGCGGCAGGCCCCGCACGGGACGCCCACGCAGGTCGACCAGCCCGGCCAGCCGGGCCAATCCCTCGCCGTCCTTGGTGACGCGCACGAGGTAGCGGCTGCCCTTACGCAGCCCACCGCCGGCGACGATCTGCACTTCCGAGCCGTGCCCGAAGATTTCCGCGATCTCCTTGCGGAGCCGGCGCGCGACCGAGCCGGTATCCAGCTCTGCCTCGATGACGATGTGCCCACCGATCAGGTGCAGCGCACCGGCGAAGCGCAGCATCGTCGCCACCTCGGCGCGCCGGGCCGTCGCCCGAGCCACCTCGACGCGGCTCAGCTCGTCTTTGACCGCCGCGGTCATCGCCATCGGCGCCCCTCCTTCACGAACTCATGGCTCTTCGCGATCGTTCGCTGCGCATCTGCACCCCACGAAATCGCTGCACGATTTCGCGGAGACCCCACTTTGCGGCCCTCATCCGACGCTGTGATGCTCGCTCACTCCTCGCCCCGCTCGAGTGCCGCCCGGTAGGCCTCGGCGAGGCGGGCCGGGTCGTGCCGCTCCGTGCAGTCGTCGGCGGCGATCCTGGACAGTATGAGACGCGCGCCGATATCGCGGGCGTAAGCCGCGAGCGACTGGTGGTCGAGCACCGCGTCGGTGTCGGCGACGATCGCGTCGATGAACAGTCCGCCGTGCTGGTCTGCATGTTCGCCCAGCACCCGCAGCAACTCCTCCGGCGAGAAGTCGTCGGTCTCCCCTGCCTGCGGTACGAGGTTCACCGTCACGATCACGATCGCGTCCGTGGACGCGAGCGCCTTCCCGAGCTCGTGCAGCAGCAGGTGCGGGATCACACTGGTGAACCACGATCCCGGCCCGAGTACCACGATGTCGGCCTCGCGGACCGCATCGACCGCTTGCGCGCATGCCGGAGCGCCCGGCGGCAGCAGCCGGATACTGCGCACCCGTCCCGGCGTCGTGGCGATTGACGACTGCCCGCGGATGCGACGCGTTCGGACCGGGTCGTCCGGGTCGAAGCGATCGACGTCCGCGATGAGGTCAAGGGGGACCGGGCTCATCGGCAGCACCCGGCCCACCGCGCCGACCAGTGCCGCGATCTGCTCGATGGCGCCGATCGGGTCGCCGTAGCGATCTAGGAAGCCGGTCAGCAGCAGGTTGCCGATCGGATGTCCGGCGAGCGCGCCGCTGCCGCCGAATCGGTGCTGAAGCAGATCAGCCCACTGCCGATGCGGTTCCGACGCCGCGGCGAGTGCGGTCAGCGCCATCCGCAGGTCGCCCGGCGGCAACGTGCCGATTTCGCGGCGGATCCGGCCCGACGAGCCGCCGTCGTCGGCCACGGTCACGACGGCGGTCAGATCGGTGGTGAGCTTGCGCAGCGCGGCCAATGACGCTGAAAGCCCATGTCCCCCGCCCAGCGCGACGGCCCGCAGCTCACTCACGGCCGAGGTCCCGGTTCACGACGGTGGCTCGCACGCCGATCGCGGTGAGCCGGTCGGCGAGCTCACGGGCGATGACCACGGAGCGGTGCTTACCTCCGGTGCAGCCGACGGCGAGCGTCAGGTAGTGCTTGCCCTCGCGTGTGTAGCCCGCGCCGATGATCTCGAGCAGCTCGGCGTACCTGTCGATGAACTCTCCTGCGCCCTTCTGCGACAGGACATAATCGCGAACCTCGGTGTCCTCGCCGGTCAGGTCGCGAAGCTCGGGAATCCAGAACGGGTTGGGCAGGAATCGAACGTCCGCCACCAGATCGGCATCGGTGGGCAGGCCGTACTTGTAGCCGAACGAGACAACGGTGGCGCGCAGGATCGGCCGGCCTTCGAGGTC
>JBPYES010000603.1:0-3671 GCA_051984825.1 Jatrophihabitantaceae bacterium | reverse complement strand
ACGATCACCGGATGGTCGAGCGGGTAGTCCAGCAGAGTCAGCGCCAGGATCGAGTAGACCATCGGCGGCTGAATTCCGCCCCACCCGCCGTCGGCCTCCTGCCGGGCGATGATCCACTCGGCGGCGCGCTTGAACGCGTGGCGCCGTCCGGGCTTGACTGGCGAGCGGTGGTAAACCTTGAGGACGCGGTCGAGTGTCTCGAACGCGCGCGCAGTAAACCCCGTCTTGGCCGGCGGCGGGGTGATACCGCTACGCAGCTCGGAGACGTGGAACGGTAAGGGGCGCACCGGGCGCAGCGTCGCCACGACCGTGATTGCGGCGACAGTCTGCCGGGCCCAGCAGCCCCAGTCATAGAGGTTGAGCGGAACCCACGGCGGCAGTAGCACCAGCTCCGGCGGCATCGCCGGAAGGTCTTCCCACGACCACTCGCCGAAGAGCGCCAACCAGACGCGAGTGAACACCCGGGTCGCCTCGAGACCGCCGCTCGCCAGCACGAATTCGCGCGCCTCGACAAGGTGCGGGGCCTCGAGCGGATCGCCCGCCAGCCGCAGCGCGACATACGCCTCGACCGTGGTGTTGAGGTCGGACGGCCCGCCGTGGAAGGTGGCCCACGTGCCGTCGGCACGCTGCTGCGACCGAATCCAGCGTGCCGACTGCTCCAGCTCGTCCTGCCGCAAGATGCCGAGGAACTGCCGCAGCAGCAGGTCCTCGGCGTCCATGGTGACGTTCGTCCTCAGGTCGCCTTTCCACCAGCCGTCGGGATGCTGGCGCGCCTCCAGGTGGCTGCGGGCGCGATCGACCGCGACGCGGGCGTCTGCGGCGAGGTTGGTCACGTATCCGACCCTTCAGTGATCACGATCGACAACGTATCGCGCCAGGGCGACGAGGTCGGTGACGACGTCCTCCCGTGCGGGCAGCGCGTCGAACTGCTCGAGCGCGCGGCGGAGGTGGGCGTCGGCTTCGCGGGCTGCCCAGTCGATACCGCCGGCCTCCTCGATGAGTTTGGTGGCGAGGACGACATCTTCGTCGGTGCTGGGTGCGCCGCCGGCGAGCAGGTCGGCCAACCGGTGCGAGGCGACCGTGTCCGTGTTGAGCGCGGCGACGACCGGCGCAGAGCGCTTGCCGGCGCGCACGTCGGACGATGCCGACTTGCCGGTGACCGCAGGGTCGCCGGTGATGCCGAGGATGTCGTCGACGAGTTGGAACGCCATGCCCAGCTCGTGCCCGTAGTCCGCGAGGGCGGACACCACGTGCGCCGAAGCGCCGGCGGCCAGCGCGCCGATCGATGCCGAGCAGGAGAGCAGCGCCGCCGTCTTACCGGCCTCCATGGTCAGCACGTCGTCGACCGTGATGTCCGTGGCGCCTTCGAAACGTAGGTCGTCGGACTGCCCGCTGATCAGCCGTTGCGTGGCGGCGAGCATCGCCGGCAGCGCGCGCCGGCCGCGCTCTCCGTCGTCCGCGAGCACTTCCAGCGCACGCGTGAGCATCGCGTTGCCGGCCAGGATCGCCTGGCCGTCGCCGAAGACGGTCCACCCGGTCGGGCGGTGGTGCCGCTCGATGTCGCGGTCCATCACGTCGTCGTGCAGCAGCGAGAAGTTGTGGATGAGCTCGACGGCCACGGCGCCGGCCAGGCCGTCTTCGAGCGTCCCGCCGCCGGCCTCGGCCGACAAGACAGCCAGCGTCGGCCGCAGCCCCTTGCCACCGCTGAAGCGCACCGGGGTTCCGTCACGATCGCACCAGCCGAGCTGGTAGGACGCGATGAGCCGCATTCGGTCGTCCGCCATGCCGGCGACGGCGGCGCGCAGGGCGTGCTGGATCGGCTCGCGCACCCGCGCGAGGACTTCCGGTGCCGGCTTACTCACGCGGCGACCTCCAGTGCCGGGACGTTCAGGACGGCGTCGGCGGCGGCGATGCCGCTTCGGACCGCTCCCTCCATCGTGTCGGGCCAGCCCGTCGCCGTCCACGACCCGGCCAACCAGATCCCGGAAAGCCCGGATTGCGGTGTTGGTCGGAGGCGCGCGGTACCGGCGGCCTGACGGAACGTGGCTCGCCGTTCACGTGTGACGAATGCGTCGACAACAGTCGCCCGAGCGGCGGCCGGCAGCAGCCGGGCCAACTCCGCAACGTAGCGCTGCTGCATGGACTTGCTCGGCTCGTCGATGATCGCGTCGGCGGCCGAGACGGTAACCGCCAGGTACTGCCCGGAGGGCAGCCCGGACGAGCCGGTGCGGTCAAAGAACCACTGCACCGGGGAGTTCACCGCAGCCGCGAACGGCAGGTCCGTGACGCGCCGGTCGTACATGACGTGCACGTTCACGATCGGTGCGGCGCCGAGCCCAGCGGCCCGTTCGACCGCCGGCGCCGGCGTGACCGCGCGCGCCTCCTGGTGCGGCACTGCCAGCACGATCGCGTCGGCCTGCCAGGTACGCGTGGCGTCCCTGCCGCGGGCGCGCACCACGCCGGGTTCGACGGACTCGACGCGGTGCGACAGCAGCACTTCTACGCCGGCAGCGTCGAGCGCTCGCCGCGCTGCGGTGCCGTGCACCTCACCGAGCGGCACGCGTGCGTAGCCGACGTCGCCGGCAGCGGCGTGGTCGAGGAGCCCGGTGCGGAACACCTTTGCGGCCAGGGCGAGCGACGCCTCGTCGGGGTCGAGGTTCAGGGTGGCGACTGCGACGATGCCCCACAACGCGTCGACGATCGCCTCGTGCTGGCCGTGCCGGCGCAGGTACTCGCCGAGCGTTCGGGCGTCCAGCGACGCATCGGCGGGATCGAGGCGTTTCAGCGCGAGGGCACCACGGACCGCGCGCAGCCGATCGGCCGGGCGCAGCAGCGAGTACCGCGCGAGCGCGCCGGTGAGGTGTGCCGGCGCCGGGACACCGGGCAGCCGGGAGAGCCGAGCCCGGCGGCCGTCGGCGCGCAGTACCGGGATGTCGAGCCGCTGCTGCAGCACCACGTCCGCCTCCGCGTCGAGGCGGCGCAGCAGCCAGCGGTAGGCGTCGCAGCAACGCAGGAACACGTGCTGGCCATTGTCGATCGACAGCTCGCCGCGCGGGAACGAGAACGCCGCCCCGCCCAGACGCGGCCGACCCTCGATCAGCACGACGGCGCGCCCGGCATCGGCGAGTCGCAGCGCCGTCGTGATCCCGGCCAGGCCGCCACCCACAACAACGTCCGTCACAGCGCGGCCCCCTGAATTGCGCGGGTCATGCACGGCCCCGTGCGAGCGAAAGCACAGCCACGCGCAGCTTGTCCCGCGCCGGCAGTGAGGCGCGTCCGCGCATGACGATCGCCGGATCAGCTGCGATGCGGGCCAGCAGCTCGCGGTAGATGCCCGCCATGGCGGCACAGCATGCGGCGCTGCGCCGGTCCAACGTCGGGAGCAGTCGCAGGCCGCGGTCGTACCAGCCCCACGCCCGGGCGGCTTCGAACCGGACGAGCTCGGCGAGCCGGCCGTCCTGCGGGTCGAGTGCGCCGTCGGGGAGCGTTCCCAGCGATACGTCGAACAGGTCCAGGTCCCGCTTCGGCAGGTACACCCGGCCGTTGCCGAGGTCCTCGCGGATGTCGCGCAGGATGTTCGTCAGCTGCAGCGCCACGCCCAGGGCGTCGGCCAGCGCGGGCTCGGCCCGTGGCGGGTCGAACACGCCCAGCGAGAGCCGGCCGATCGAGCC
>JBPYES010000602.1:0-4761 GCA_051984825.1 Jatrophihabitantaceae bacterium | reverse complement strand
CTGTCGGCGTTTCTCGACGACGGTATTTCCCGCGAGTTCTGGCCCGTCGCGGAGGCCGAGCGCATCGCCCGGATGGTCACCTCGGGCAACGCGCGCCGCGCCTACCGCCTTGACGCATCTAGCGCGCCGTCCGACGAGAGCGCACGCTGGAGGCGAGGGGAGTGATGACGATGCCAAGCCCTCGATGGACCGTCGAAATCGACTTCGACGAGGACGACACCCACACTCATGCGATCGCCCGGGCCAAGGTACGCGACGACAATGCCCTGACCGCCTCGGGTGATGCCTACCGCAACCCGCATGATCAGAGCCGTCCGGTGATCGGTGAGGAGATCGCGGCCGCTCGCGCGCTCATTGCGCTGAGCACGGAGCTGCTTCAGACGGCGGCGTCGCAGATCGAGCAGGAGGTTCACCACCCGGTGCACCTCGTCCGCTGACAGATATACGAGGCGTGCGCAGTGGGATCCTGGGTGACCTCGGACGACGCGGCCGCCATCCGAGCCGCTGCTGCCAGGAGCAACGCCGAGTGGTGCGCGGCAGTTTGCCGGGCCCACGGCATTCCTAACACCTACCGTGCGGCGGCGTGGTGCAGTGCCCGCCGCACGCCGCTGTACTACCCGGACGCGGTCACCCTGCGCCAGGACGCTGCGCCCCACGACTTCCTGCCCGAGATCGACACGGCGTCACCCGGCTGCTCGGTGAAGGACAGCTTCGCTGCTGTTGACCTCACTTCGGCCGGCTTCGTCGAGCTCTTGACAGCCGAGTGGATCCACCGCCCGGCCGGGATGCCGGTAGCGGCACATCCGGCTCTCCGCGTCGAGGAGGTCCGGACTGCAGCCCAGCTGCGCGACTGGCAGATCGGTTGGCACGGCTGTGACGATGCCCCCGACGTCCTCCGGCCGGCCGTCCTCGACGATGCCTCCGTGCTGGTGCTGAGCTTTGCCGACGCCGAGAGCAACTGCGGAGGGGTCGTGCTGAACCTCGGCTCTGGGCTGGTCGGGGTGTCCAATCTCTTCGCGATCAAGGGCCGCGACGTGGCCGCGGTCTGGATATCGGCGATCAGCGCGGCCGCCCACTATTTCCCGGGCGTCCCCCTCGTCGGTTACGAGCGCGCGGATGAACTCGGGCCTGCGGTCGCGAGCGGCTTTGCGGCGCTCGGGCCACTGCGGGTCTGGGTGCACGCAGCCAACCCACTGGTCTGACCGTCGATGTATCACGACTAGGTATTGATGGCTCCGCAGCGTCAACACCCTCGAAACAAGGAGGTGGCGACCGTGGAGTTGATTCGAGTCAGCGAGGCGCTCGAAGGCAAGCCCGCCGTCGCCACGCATCACGACTTGCGCCTCAATCACGTGGTCTGCTCAAGCCAGGCTGCAGAGTCGCACGACTTGCCCGGGGCCGGCTGGGCACACCCCGGCCCCGGGCAGGAGCCAAGCCGCCATGCCTGACGATCACCGCAACCAGGACGGAATCTCTCTCGCGTCGACTCTGGTTGCCATCACCCTGC
This sequence comes from Jatrophihabitantaceae bacterium, assembly GCA_051984825.1. Classification (GTDB taxonomy): domain Bacteria; phylum Actinomycetota; class Actinomycetes; order Mycobacteriales; family Jatrophihabitantaceae; genus DASXRA01. The sequence goes on along the minus strand of JBPYES010000602.1, from coordinate 3,254 downwards.
TACTCGTCCTCGGCGCGATCTTGGCCATCGGTGCCACTCGCTACCCCGAAGGTGATCTTGCCAAGCTGATCGGCACGCTCGGGCCGTTGCTCGGCATCGTCACCGGCGCCTTCGTCACCTACTTCTTCACGCGGCAGGCGGTACAGCATGCCCAGACCGCGGCAGGCGCCCGGGCCACCACGGAGGCCGCGCAGTCGGTAGCACAGGACGCCACGACGCGCGCGGACGGCCTGCGCAATGCCATCACCGAGATATTTGCAGAATTGCCGCCCGATCTGGCCAGGCAGCTGAGGGGGATTCCCGCTGTCGGGAGCGTGTTGGAATCGTAGGAACGGCTGGGCCGGTACGCGTCGGTTGCCCTGAGCTGCGGGCCCTGCGGCGCACAATCGCACAAACTTCAACGGTGGTTCTGTGCAAGCTCTTGTGACTGTGCGCGATTTCGGTGTAGTTTGCGAACACCGCACGTGCCGTCTCACCCACCGACCGTGTCGAGGCTGGCCGTGTGTCCAACCGCGGCAGGGGACCTTCGATGAGGCGCACGCGACGATCACGTCAGTTCTGGCTTGCAGCATTCGCGGCAGTGATTCCGCTCGGCGGGGTGCTGGTCGCGGTCGCATCCCCGGCAGCGGCGGCGCCCGATCACGCGCCCGCCGTCGCTCGTGACCCGGCGCTCGTCAGCGTCGACATCCTGCCCCAGCAAGGCACTGGTGCCGGCTCGTACAACGGCCTGGCGCTCACGCCGCCAATGGGGTTCAACGACTGGAACGCGTACGGCTGCAACATCAACGAGAACGTGATCAAGCAGACCGCCGACGCGTTCGTCAGCAACGGCATGCGCGACGCGGGCTACCAGTACGTCAACATCGATGACTGCTGGCAGGACGGTCGCACGGTCGCGAACACCGACGCCAAGCGACTGCAGGGCCGGGTCAACGGCCATCTGGTGGCCGATCCCGTGTTCTTCCCGAGCGGAATGCCGGCGCTGGCCGACTACATCCACGCGCGCGGCCTGAAGTTCGGGCTCTACAGCAGCAATGGCACGGGCACCTGCCAGAACGTCGCAGGCACTTTCGGGCACGAAACCACTGACGCGAATGACTACGCCGCCTGGGGTGTCGACTACTTCAAGCTCGACACGTGCAACTCAGGCCTACCGTCGGATCCGAACGCCTTCTACCAGCGGTACAAGGTCTTCTCCGATGCGCTGCGGGCAAGCGGGCGAGACGTCGTCTTCAGCATCTGTGATTTCACGCGCGGCGGGCAGACCTGGCTGTGGGGGCCGCAGATCGGCAACCTGTGGCGGACCACTGGTGACATCAGCGCGAACTTCAACAGCATGCTCAGCAACTGGTCGACGACGCAGGCGCTGCGCACCTATGCGGGTCCCGGTGGATGGAACGACCCGGACATGCTCGAGATCGGGACCGGCGGATTCAGCAGCCTCGCCGCGCCGGCGCGTGTCGGGGACACGAATGTCCAAGTGGAAAGCGCAAGTGGCGCGATCGCCGGCAGCGCGTTCCGGATGGGCACCCGCGCCGGCGGTGATCTGGAGAGCTCCGAAGTCGCGAACGTCGGTACCGCCGCAGGCGCGCCGACCACGCTGTTCGCGCCGGCTGCAGCGGGCGATACGAACGTGAAGGTTCCGTCGACGACCGGCTTCACCGTCGGCAACAAGGTGTTGGTCGATACCGGCGGGACGTATGAGACGCCGACGATCACCGCCGTCGGCACGGCCGGCACCCAGACCACCCTTGCCGACGCCACGTCGGCGGGCGCCACGAACGTGAAGGTCGCGAACACTGCGAACCTTGCGCCCGGTGACAACGTGACGCTCGACAGCGGCGCGAACGCCGAGTCGGGCACGGTTGCGAACGTCGGCACCGCAGCCGGCCCGGCGACGAGCATCGTCGCTCCCGTCAATGCCGGAGACACGAACGTCAAGCTCGCCAGCACGAACGGTGTGACAGTCGGCGACCCAATCCTCGTCGACAGCGGCGGGAACGCCGAGCGCGTCACCGTCGCTGGCGTCGGCACCCCGGCCGGTCCCGCGAGCGCGCTGGTCGCGCCGGCGGCGGCAGGCGACACGAACGTCAAGGTCGGCAGCCTGTCCGGGATGACCGTCGGCGAGCCGATCATGATCGGCACCGGTAGCGATTCCGAGATCGCGACGATCGCCGGTATTCCGGGCGGAGGTGGAGCGTCCGGGCCCCGGGTAGCCGGCGAGCTGGGCAATGCCGTCAAGCTCAGCGGCGGCGGCGAGTACATCAACCTGCCCAACGGCATCGTCAACGGCCTGTCCGACTTCACCGCGTCGGCGTGGGTCAATCCCGCGTCTAACAGCTCGTGGCAGCGGATTTTCGACTTCGGCACCGGCACCAACACGAACATGTTCATGACCGTCAACGCCGGCGGTGCTGGACTTCGCTTCGCGATCACCACGAGCGGATCCGGTGGCGAGCAGCAGCTGACCAGCGGCGTGCAGCTACCACTTAACACGTGGTCGCACGTCGCGGTCACCCTGTCCGGCAACACCGGCACGCTCTACCTCAACGGGAATCCGGTTGCGACCAACCCCAACATGACGCTGCGCCCGTCCAACCTCGGCAACACCAACCACGACTGGATAGGCCAGTCCCAGTACGCCGACCCGTTCCTCAGCGCCACCGTCGACGACTTCAACATCTACAACCGGGCGCTGTCCCCGGCCGAGGTCAGCGCGCTGGCCGGCGGGCAGGCCGCTGCCGGAAACGTCGTCGACTACAAGTTCGACGAGACCGGCGGCGCCACCGCCATCGACTCGTCCGGCAACGGCCGCAACGCGACGATCATCGGCTCGGCGGCCGGTGCCGCGACCAACACGATCGCCCCGGTGAACGTCGGCGACACCAACATCAAGGTGGCCAGCACGACCGGCTTCACCGTGGGCGACCAGCTCGAGATGCACGAGCAGGGTCTGGTACCCGTCGGGCAGGAGCGCTCCGAGCTGGCCACGATCAGCGCCGTCGGGACGGCGGCCGGCTCACAGACGACAACCGTTGCCCCGGCGAATGCGGGTGACACCAACCTCAAGGTGGTCAGCACCAACGGGTTCGTCGTCGGGCAGCAACTCCAGATCAAGGACGCGAGTGGCGCGAACTTCGAGACCGCGACCGTCAGCGCGATCGGCACGGCAGCCGGCGGATCGACAACGCTGGCCGCCCCGGCGAGCGCCGGTGACACGAACCTCAAGGTGACGAGCGCCAATGGGTTCATCG
>JBPYES010000601.1:0-5934 GCA_051984825.1 Jatrophihabitantaceae bacterium | reverse complement strand
CGCTCCCGTCCGGGCCTCGCGTCACGATGCCCTTGAAGCCGATGTCTGCGACCTGGAACCGGGCACACGAGTTGGGGCATCCGTTGACATTGATCGTGATCGGTGTGTCGAAGTCGGGCAGGCGACGTTCGAGCTCGGTGCGGATCGTCTCCGCTCGGGCCTTCGTCTCGACGATCGCAAGCTTGCAGAACTCGATGCCGGTGCAGGCAATCGTGCCGCGGTGGAACGCCGACGGTCGCACCGACAGGCCCAGCGTGCCGAGCTCGGCGATCAACGGCTCGACATCGCTTACCCCGAGGATCACCAGCCCCTGCTGCGGTGTGGTGCGGATCCGGCCGTCGCCGAACCGGTCGGCGAGATCGGCCAGGGCGGTCAGTACCGTCCCCGAGGTGCGTCCGGCCTTCGTCGTGGCACCTACGGCGAAGCGCCCGTCGCGCTGCGGTTCGACGCCGACGTGGTCGCGATGCGCCGGTGACGGAGGCGGCTCCGGCCCGTCGGCCAGCGCCCGACCGAGGTACTCCTTCTCGAGCACTTCGCGCAGCTTCTCCGGGCCCCAGTCGGCCATCAGGAACTTCAGCCGGGCGTGGTTGCGCGAGCGCCGATATCCGTAGTCGCGGAACACCGACGTCACGCCGGCCCAAACCTCGGCGACTTCGTCAGGCTCGACGAAGACGCCCAGTCGCCGGGAGAACATCGGGTTCGTGGACAACCCGCCGCCGACCCACAGGTCGAATCCGGGCTGCCCGTCAGGGCCGACGACCCCGACAAACGAGACGTCGTTGATCTCATGGTTGGTGCAGTGCCTCGCGCAGCCGGTGATCGAGGTCTTGTACTTGCGCGGGAGGTTCGAGAACGCCGGGTCGCCGACGTACGCATCGACCGTGGCCCGCAATGCAGGCCCGGCGTCGATCACCGAGTCGGCGCTCACCCCCTCCAGGGGGCAGCCGAGCATTACCCGCGGCGTGTCGCCGCATGCTTCGGTGGTCGATAGCCCGACGTCATCGAGCATTTCCCAGATCGTCGGGACGTCCTCGATACGTACCCAGTGCAGCTGAACATTCTGCCGGTCGGTGATGTCGGCGACGTCGCGGCCGTACGTCGTTGAGATGTCTCCGATGACGCGCAACTGCCGGCTGGTGAGTGCCCCGCCGTCGATGCGGATGCGCAGCATGAAGTACTCGTCCTCGAGCTCTTCGGGATCGAGGACGGCCGTGCGTCCGCCGGGGATGCCGGCGCGGCGCTGCGTGTACAGGCCGTACCACCGGAACCGGCCCCGCAGGTCGGCCGGGTCGATGCCGGCGAAGCCGGTGTATTGATACGTGTCGATGATGCGCTCACGGACCTTGAGCCCGTCATCGTCACGCTTGCTGCGTTCGTTTGGATTCAACGGCTCCCGGTAACCGAGCGCCCACTGGCCCTGCCCTTTGCGCGCAGGCATCTGCGAGCTCCTCTCCGACGACGCGTGCCTGAACGGGACCCGTCGCCGGAGCCGGCGAGGGTCAGCGCAGTGGCGGACACGCCGCGGCGATCACGCGCAGCAGGTCCACATGGCGGCGCGCGGTGAGTCGGAGCGGCAGAGCTCGATGCACGTGTCCAGGGTCGCACAGATCGCCGCTGATCGCGAAGTGCAAATACGAGGAGCAAACGCCGACGCAACGCGGTGGCCGACGAGTAACGCGGTGTGCAACCATCGCCGCGTGTCCGCCGTCGCCATACGCCTGCGTACGGTCGGGATCGCATGACCGGCTTCCCGCTGCTGCTCGACCTTGCCGGACGACGGGTGCTGGTCGTGGGCGGTGGACGGGTGGCCACCCGGCGTGTGCAGGGGCTCGCTGCGTCGGGAGCCGTGATCGACGTCGTGGCGCCGGAGGTGTCGCCTGAGCTGCGGGCGTTGGCCTATCGGGTCTTGGCGCGTCCGTTCCAGGCGGGCGATGTCGACGGGGCCTGGCTCGTATTGGCGTGCACGGACGATCCGGCAGTGAACAGCGAGGTGTCCGACGCAGCAACGGCGCAACGGATCTTCTGCGTTCGAGCCGACGCCGCAAGCACGGGTACGGCGCGGACGCTTGCCAGCACGCGCCGCGGCGACGTGACGGTGGCTGTCGCAGGCGGCGACGACCCGCGACGGGCGAGCGCGCTGCGTGACGCGATCGCAGCCGCACTCGACCTCGGGGAACTGCCGGTGCGGCCGCGCCGGCCCGCTGCCACCGGTTCGGTGGCCCTGGTCGGCGGCGGCCCAGGCGATCCGGAGCTGATCACGGTGCAGGGGCGGCGTCTTGTCACGTCGGCAGACGTGGTGGTCGTTGACCGGTTGGCCCCTCGCGCGCTGCTCGACGAGTTGCCGCCGGACGTCGAGGTGATCGATTGCGGCAAGTCGTCGCACCGGCACAACCTCACCCAGGACGAGATCAACGCGGTGCTGGTCGACCGAGCGCGCGCCGGCAAGCGCGTCGTCCGGCTCAAGGGTGGCGACCCGTTCGTCTTCGGCCGTGGCGGCGAGGAGTGGCTCGCGTGCCTGGCGGCCGGCGTGCCGGTGACCGTGGTACCCGGAGTCACCTCGGCGCTCGCCGGGCCGGTCGTCGCCGGCATTCCGCTGACGCATCGCGGATTGGCGGCAGACTTCACTGTCGTGTCTGGGCATCTGGACCCCGGGCGCCCGGCAGACACCGGACTGGACTGGGCCGCGCTCGCCAAGGCGTCCACATTGGTGCTGTTGATGGCGATGGAACGGCTCGAATTGATCGTGAAGGCCTTGGTGGCGCACGGGCGTGATCCCGCGACCCCGGCGGCGGTGATCGAGCGCGCAACGCTCGACGGCCAGCGCGTCCTCCGGGCGCCGCTCGGCCGGTTGGCTGCCGAGGTGGTGGCGCAGGGCGTGGGGCCGCCGGCGGTGGTGATTGTGGGTCAGGTCGTAAACGCTCTTGCGGAGCCCGGCGCGTCGAGCTAGTCTTCGAACAAGCGTTCGAGACTGGAGGTTCGCGCAATGGTCGCAGCGGTTCTACACCCGCCGGCGAGTCGCAGCGCGGCGTCACTCATCCAGCAAGCGCGATCGATGCTGCGTGAGGCGGCTGTGGCCGGTGAGCCCGGTGAGCGGTTCCGGCTCGCGCACCTGTCGGCGTTGCGCGCCGCGGCGGCGCTTTTCGCGCAGCGTGCCCGGCCTGCCGGCAGACGCCGGCTGGTCAGCGCATGGGTCCTCGTCGACGCGGTCGCGCCTGAGCTTGCGGAATGGTCGGCCTACTTCGCCGGTACCGCCGGTAAGCGCGCGGCCGTCGAAGCAGGTGCACGCAGCGTGGTGTCGGCACGCGATGCGGACGACCAGGTGCACGCTGCGGAGCAGTTCCTCAGCCTGGTTGAGGGCACCCTGGGCCTGCTGGCGCCTATGGCGAGCTGAACGGCGCGGTTCGGCGCGCCGCCCCTCGTCGGCGGCTCGCACTAGTGTTTGCGTTGTGGATACGGTCAGTCGCCGCGAGCGGACGGCGCCGCTGCGGCACCGCGTCGTGCTGCGCCTGCTCGACGAGGCGGTCCGGTCCGGGTCATTGACCGGTGCGCCCTTGGAAGTCCTCGATTGCGGCGGGGGCAGCGGAAGTTCGGCGGTGCCGCTGGCTCAAGCCGGTGCGCGGGTGACCGTGGTCGACGTGAGCGCCGATGCGCTGGCAACGCTGCGGCGCCGGGCCAGCGAGGCGGGCGTGGACGACCGGGTGCGAGCAGTGCAGGGCGACGTCGAGGCGCTGGGCGAGGTCGTGCCTGCGGCCGCGTTCGACTTGGTGCTGGCGCATGAGCTCCTCGAGGCGGTCGACCGTCCTGACACGGCGCTCGCGGCCATGGTGGCTGCGACGCGTTCGTCCGGCCGGATCAGCATCCTGATCGCCAATCCGGTGGCGAGCGTCTTTGCCCGGGCACTCGCAGGCGACATCGGGTCCGCGTTGCTCGAACTGCGTGCGCTCACCGGGCCGACCGGCCCACTCGATGCGTCCTCGCTGCAGGCGATGTGTGAGCGGCTCGGCCTGGCCGTCGAGCAGATACACGGGGTGGGCGTGTTCACCGAGTTCGTCCCCCGAGCCGAAGTCGACCCGGGGCACGCCGCGCCGGCGGGCGATGCACTCGCCGAGATCGAGCGGCTTGCCGCAGACCGCTCGCCCTACCGCGAAATCGCCAGCCGCATCCACGTGCTGGCCCGCCGCACAACCTGATCCCATGGGCCGCAGCGCCGATATCCCGCGCGCCGCCGGTCGAAGCGACGGCGACGACACCGGATGCACGATCTTGCACGTCGACATGGATGCGTTCTTCGCGAGCGTCGAGGTCCGCCGCCGCCCCGAACTCCGCGGCCAGCCGGTGATCGTCGGCGGATCGACCCGTGGAGTGGTGGCGGCAGCCTCCTACGAGGCGCGCCGGTTCGGCGTGCGCAGCGCGATGCCCATGGGGCAGGCGCTGCGGCTGTGCCGGCATGCCGTCGTGCTCCCGCCCGATCGTGCCGCGTACTCGGAGGCGTCCGGCGAGGTCATGGCGATCCTCCGGGACGTCACGCCACTCGTCGAGCCGCTCTCACTGGACGAAGCGTTCCTCGACGTCACCGGCGCGCTGCGCCTGCTCGGGCCGCCGCTTCGGATCGCGCAGGCGATCCGCACCCGGGTGGCCGCCGAGCTCAGCCTGACCTGTTCGGTTGGTATTGCGGCCACGAAGTTCGTCGCGAAGCTGGCATCGGCGCGCTGCAAGCCCGACGGGCTGCTCCTGGTACCCGCCGCCCAGACGCTCGAGTTCCTGCATCCACTGCCGGTGACGGTGCTGTGGGGCGTCGGTGCCCGCACGGCGGAGCCGCTGCACCGCCTGGGCGTGCGCACCATCGGTGACCTCGCCGACATCCCGATCAGCACATTGCGACGCGCCGTCGGAGTCGCGGTCGCCGATCATCTGCACGCTCTGGCGCACGGCCACGATCCGCGCGAGGTCGAGACGGAAGACGTCGAGAAGTCGATCAGTGCCGACCACACCACCGCCGTCGACCTGGTCGACGAAGCCGACATCAGCCGAGAGCTGCTGGGGCTCAGCCTCGAGGTGGGTCAGCGGCTGCGTGCCCGCGGCTGGGTGGCCAAGACGGTGGGCATCAAGATCAGATTCGCCGACTTCCGCACCGTGACCCGAGCGCGCACCGTCGCCGACTGGGTCGATTCGACCGCCGAACTGCACGACATCGCGCTCGAGCTCTACCGTTCGCTCAACCTCGACCGTCCGCGCATCCGGCTGGTCGGCGTGAAGGCCGAACACTTCCGTGACGTCGCCGCGACCGCTCGGCAGCCGACGCTCGACGAGGCTGCCCAGCCGAGCCCGCCCGCGGTCGATCGAGTCGCCGACGCCACCCAGGCGAGGTTCGGCAGAGCGGCCTTGCGACCCGCCACTCTGGCGCCGAATCAGGCCCGCCAGGACACCGGCTGAGCGGCGAAAACCCCGAAGCGGTCGGAATTCTGGCACGTGGCGGGCAGGTTAGCTTTCGCCCAGGGCAGAGGGCTCGTATGCTCAACAGTGTCAACTCTCAACCGAGAGCTGATTGCAACATTGGATCGCAGGCCGCCCGGCTGATGGCCACGACGGCCACCGGCGCAAGGACAAGGAGGGCACGGTGCCGCTCTCCGAGCACGAGCAGAGGCTGCTCGAACAGATCGAGCAAGCGCTGTATGCAGAGGACCCCAAGTTCGCGTCTGCCGTGCGTGCAGGCCGCTCGCGGATGCACACCCGGCGCTGGATCATCATCTCGGTCGTCGGCGTGCTCGCCGGGCTTGCTGTCGTTCTTGTCGGGCTCACGGCCAAGCTCGTCGTCCTAGGCGTGATCGGCTTCGTGCTGATCGTCGCCTCCTGCGTGTACGTCGCGACGATGCTGCGCTCGAAGCCTGGCCGCAACGCCGAGGCCGGTGACGCCGGCGCGAAGAGTCGCCGCCC
>JBPYES010000600.1:0-17306 GCA_051984825.1 Jatrophihabitantaceae bacterium | reverse complement strand
CGCCGTCGCGCTGGGCGCGCTCGGCCTGGCCGCGCAGGTCGTCCAGCCGCTCCTTGAGCTCACCGACCCGGTTCAGGCCGGACTTCTCCCGCTCCCACCGGGCGTTGAGTGCGTCCAGCTTCTCCTGCTGGTCGGCGAGCTCCGCGCGAAGCTTCGCCAGCCGCTCGATAGAGGCCGGGTCGCTCTCCTTGCTGAGCGCCAGCTCCTCCATGTGCAGCCGGTCGACGGCACGTTGCAGCTCGTCGATCTCGACAGGGCGGGAGTCGATCTCCATGCGCAGCCGCGACGCCGCCTCGTCGACCAGGTCGATGGCCTTGTCGGGCAGGAACCGGCTCGTGATGTAACGGTCGGAGAGGCTGGCCGCTGCCACGAGCGCCCCGTCGCTGATCTGCACCTTGTGGTGCGCCTCGTAGCGCCCCTTCAGCCCGCGCAGGATGCCGATCGTGTCCTCGACGGAGGGCTCACCCACCAGCACCTGCTGGAAGCGCCGCTCCAGGGCAGCGTCCTTCTCGATGTGCTCGCGGTACTCGTCGAGGGTCGTGGCGCCGACCATGCGCAGCTCGCCACGGGCCAGCATCGGCTTGAGCATGTTGGACGCGTCCATCGCGCCCTCGCCGGTTGCGCCGGCTCCCACGACCGTGTGCAGTTCGTCGATGAATGTGACGACCTGCCCGCCTGCGTCCTTGATCTCGTTGAGGACCGCCTTGAGTCGCTCCTCGAACTCGCCGCGGTACTTCGCGCCCGCGACCATAGCGCCCAGATCGAGAGCGACCAGCCGCTTGTTCTTCAGCGACTCGGGCACGTCACCGGCGACGATGCGCTGTGCGAGCCCCTCGACGACGGCCGTCTTGCCGACGCCGGGTTCGCCGATCAGCACGGGGTTGTTCTTCGTGCGCCGGGAGAGCACCTGGATGACCCGGCGGATCTCGGCGTCGCGCCCGATCACCGGGTCGATCTTGCCTTCGCGGGCGCGCGCGGTGAGGTCGACGCCGTACTTCTCGAGTGCCTGGAACGTCCCTTCCGGATCGGGCGACGTGACCCGCTGCGATCCGCGGATGCTGGCGAGCGCATCGCGCAGCGCGCCGGGCTGCGCACCGAATACGTCGGCCAGCGCGATCAGCAGGTGCTCGGTGGAGACGTACTCGTCAGAACGGTCCCGCGCCTCCCGCTCGGCGGCGCTCAGCACGGCCAGAAACGCCCGCGACGGCTTCGGTGCTGCGACCGTCGAGCCCGCCGCCGCCGGCAAGGCGTCGACTTGGCGCTGGGCCGCTGCCCGGGCCGCGATCGGGTCGATGCCGACCGCTTGCAGGAGCGGACGGGTCAGCCCCTCCGCGTCGTCCAGCAGGGCGACGGCAAGGTGTGCCGGCTCAACGGCTGGGTTGCCTCGCTCGGCGGCCGTCTTCACGGCCGAGGAGACAGCCTGCTGGCTTCGGGTGGTCAGGTCCATGGGTATGCGCTCACCTCGTTGGTCAATAGTCCACCCATGCCAACGCTCGTAAAGTTGAGTCTGTTCCGCTCAATGGGCCTTTGTATCGACAGGCGACCACGAACAGACGCAACCACCAGGCGATGAGCGCTCGCGCGAAGAGCCCCGCCGCCGCGACGCAGCCCGCGCCGAGGGCGTGGTGCGTAGCCGCGCCTGCACCCTCGTGGTGCAGGCGCGGATGCGCGAACGGCGGGATCTAGTTATAGAACCGCCGGACGCTGGAGCCGATGCGGGTGACGTCGGTGCCGTAGATGTGCACTGAGATCGCCGTGACGTCGTTGGTGTTGTGCACCCGGTGGATGTCGCCGGGCGGCGCGAACCCGCTGACGTTACCCACGGCGTTGTCGTTCGACCCGATAAGGGCCAGGTTCTCGTCGAACAGCTCCTCGTGCTCGATGCCCTGGATGACGCCGACCACGCACCACGTGACGTGGTCGTGGATGCGGGTCAGCTGCCCGGGCCGCCACACCACGGCGATGATCGAGAACGAGCCGTCCGGCTCGACGTACAGCGTGTGGCTGCAGTAGTCGTCCGGATCGCCGAGGCGCTGCTCGGCGGTCAGGACATCAGGGCTCGGCAGGTACAGCCGGAGCTGATCGGCGACCAGCTCCGCCGTGCGCGACCAGTTCGCATGGGTGGCGATCGCGCCGCGCACGCCGTCGATCAGCTCAGTACGCAGACGGGTCGGCGTGGTGGTGGTCATGGTAGCCAGCGTGCACCGACGGCATCTATACGTCCAATGCCAAGTTTGACGGTGACGCATAGACACCGTTGATGAATGCTGGTCCGGCCGCCGAGGCGGCCGAGCCGGCTCAGCCCGCGTCGGCGCGGGTGACGTTCAACGGCACCAGGTTGGTGGGCTCCCAGGAGATTTCTGCCGGCCCGCTCGTGGCCTGGACGTCGTCGAAACGGGGCAGCTGACCGAGCTTGTCGACCTCGTGCGTCAGGGCATCGAGCACCGACCGCAGCTGTACCTGGGCCACACGGGCGAAGGTGCGGACGTACTCGATCTCCGGCAGCGAGACAGCGGCCTCTTCCGAGCCGACAGCCCCCGAAACCGCGGACACATCACGCATCGACTGCGCCGCCGCCTGCTGCGCCTTCTGCAGGATCTCCTGGTACTGGCTACGCGCCGCGGTGACGAGATCGCGGGCGTACTGCTCGGCTTCCGCGACGCAGCTGTCGGCGGTCTGCTGTGCCTGGCTCAGCAGCCCGACGGCGTGCACGCTGATCTCCATCCGCGACTGGCTGTCCTCGCCGGACACACTGCCGCGAATCCGGTCGACCTCGGCGCGAATCTCGTGCAACTCGGCCCGCAACGAGGCACGCTCGGTGTCGGCCGCCTGGATGTCGTTCGCGACCGCGTCGAGGAAGGTCCGGACCTCCTTCTCGTCCCAGCCGTGACGCTTGGTCGAGAACCGGGCGACCCGAACCGCCTCAGCGGATATCGCGGGTGACGAGAAGTCGTAATTTGGTGCTGTCATTGCATCTCACCTGTACCTAGGCCCGTCTTGGCGAAGTCGTCGAATCGGATGTCGTCGTGCACCGTGCCGGCCCTGGTCAACTCGCCGATCGTGTGCGAGACCATCTCCCCGGAGCCGCAGACCATCGCGCGACTTCCTTCCCGTCGTGGGCTCTGGGCGGCCACGGCGCCGACCAGACCACGCACACCGGGGTACGAGGTGTCGTCCGACACGACCGGCGTGTAGTCGAACCACGGCCGCTGTGCCAGCGCCGTCAGCCGGTCGTGCTCATAGAGGCTCCACGGCATCCGAACGCCGTGGAACAGCTGGACGTGCGGTGCCCCGCCGCTGGTCTGCCAGCTGCGGTCGATCTGTTCCAGGATCGCGCGCAGCGGTGCGAGGCCGGTGCCACCGGCGACCATGAGGATGCCGCGCGAGTCGTCCTCGGAGTGGAGGAGCTGGTCGCCCACCGGCGCGCCCATCTTCACGGTGTCACCCGCACGCAGCGACCGCATCATGCTGGTGCTGACCTGCCCGCCCGCAACGAGCTGGACGTGAAGCTCGATCGTGCCGTCCTCGCGCGGCGCATTGGCCGGGCTGTAGTAGCGCCACAGCCGCGGACGCTGCGGGATCTCCATTGCGAACGACTGGCCGGGCGCGTAGTCGTATCGCTCCTGCGGGCGCAGCTGAACTACAGCGACGTCCATGGTGCGCCGCTCGATGCCGAGCACGTCAGCGAGCCACCAGGCGGGACTGTCCGCCTCGGCTTCCTCGGCTGCCTGCACCATCACCTTGGCGACGAGGCCGTATGCAGCGGCCCAATCGGCCGCCAGCTGCTCTGTCCACTGGGGACCGAGGAAGTAACTCAGTGTCGCGAGCAGCGAGGCTCCGACGGCCGGGTAGTGCGCGGCCGTGGCGCCGAAGCGCCGGTGGTCACGGCCGAGTTGTTGGAGTACCGGCACGACGGCGTCGATGTTGTCGACGTTGCTGACGACCGCCCCGAGGGCGGTGACGAGCTTGTCCCGTTGTGCCGCCATCGAGATGGGGAACATCTCGCGGACTTCGGGGTGCGAGAGGAACAGATGCGAGTAGAAGAAGAGCGGGACTTCGTCCCCTGATTTTGCGACGTGTTTCCAGCTGTCCTGTAGGGCTGTCGTGTCCATAAACGCTAGTCCGCCGCCGCCTGCACGACGTCCTTTTTCGCCTCGCCGAGGGTTGCGCCGAGCCGTCCGATCACGTCGTCTGGGACGGACGCCTCCTGTAGCGCGGCGACCAGGTGGGTCACGACGCGGCCGAAGTCATCGCTGCTGATGTTCATCCCGTCATGCGCGTCGCGGAGGCTGCTCCCGTCGTAGTCCGCCGGGCCGCCCATGACCTGCGAGATGAGCAGGACCTGGTGTCGCTTGAGGCGGTTCACGTCGGTTTCGACGAAGAACGGGGCGAGCTGCGGGTCGGCGAGCACCGACTCGTAGAACCGATCGACGACGGCCGATACGGCTCGGCCACCGCCAATGCGCTGGTAGTCAGATACAGGGGCCTCTGCTCCGCGTGGGGTTCCGGAGACGGGGGCGTAGTCGGCCATTCGGTAACTCCTTACTGCCGATCGGGCTAGGGGCGCGCGGCAGCACGCGTTCCCTAGCCCGATTTCGGCCCATCCGGGGCACTGACTTAGTCCGACGTCACCGGCCGAGCGGCGCCGCGATGTGCCCGTCGCCGGGAGAGCTTATCGCAGTCCCCTTAGCCCAAAGCGCCCACGGTTGTATACGGGGTGTGACCTAGCACGCTGTTCTGCCCGCGAGGGCAGGATTTTCAGCCGCGGCGACGCAGCCGCTGGATGACCAGCACCACCAAAGCGCCCAGCACAGCGCTGACCAGCAGCGCCAGGATGAGCGGGGCATGTACCTCCGGGCCGATGAACCGGATCCGCACCTTGCGCTGGTTCTCCACCATGAAGATCACGAACAGCACGATCACGACGAATGCAGCGACGTGCTTGGGTTTGATCCTGCTGCGCAGGCCGCGCTTGGCCGGCTCGCGGGGCTCGCCGGAGGCGCCCGGCCCTGACGATCCGCCCGGAACAGTCATGACAGAGATGTACACGCTTCGCGGCGCTCAGTCGAGCATGCACACCGCGTCTGCAGCACCGGCCAGGACCGGGTCGTGTGTCGCGCACAGCACCGCCCGTCCGGCCGCGGCCGCGTCGGCGAGCACCCGCGCGACGATCTCGGCGTGCGCCTCGTCCTGCGACGAGGTCGGCTCGTCCAACACGACGAGGGGGCGTTCGACGACGAGCGAACGCGCCACCGCCACGCGCTGGCGCTCGCCCCCGGACAGCAGTCGCACCGCACGCTCCCGCAGCGCCGTGAGGCTGAGCGCCTCCACGGTTTTGTCGAGCAGGTCCGGGTCGGCAGGCAGCCCGCGCGCTGTGCGGGCGAGCGCCAAGTTCTCGATCACGTCGAGAGGCTCAGCCATCGCGCCGCCCTGCCCGGCCACGGCGACGTACTTGCGCCGCAGGTCGGCGCGAGCCGCGCGCCCCAGCGCGCCGAGCTCGACGCCGGCGAGCACGGCATGTCCCGCGTCGGGATCGGCCAGCCCTGTCAGCACACGCAGCAGCGTCGACTTGCCGGATCCCGACCGGCCGCGCACCAGCGTGAGCGCCCCGCGGCAGACCTCCAGGTCGAGGCCGTCGAGGACGATCCGGGTGCCGTACGCGACCCGGACCCCTGACGCGGTAGCGATCGGCTCGGCGGCTGCGCTGCGTGTCGCGGGAGCTGTCGCCGCCTCCGCCGCCTCCACCTCGCCGGCCCCCTGCAGCACGATGCTTCCGGCCTCGCGATGCGCCCGGACGGTCTGCTCGGCACCGACCGCCCGCCGCAGCTGTTCGGGGAGCCGCACCCAGCCGCGGTCGTCCACCACGAGGAATTCCGGCCCGTCCGGAGTCCATTGCTCGGAGAGCCGGCCGTCGCGGATGCGCACCACCCGGTCGGCGATGCGGGCGGCGCGCTGGTCATGGGTGACCAGCAACAGCGTGGCACCGATGGCGGCCACTGCCTCGGCGATCAGTTCGTAGACAGCGTCGGCGGAAGCGAGGTCCAGCTCGCCGGTGGGCTCATCGGCCAGCACGACGGTGGGTTCGTGGGCCAGCGCCGCGCAAACCGCAACCCGCTGCGCCTCCCCGCCGGAGAGGCTTGCCGGGCTGCGCTGGGCCAGCGCGTCCAGTTCGAGGCGCTGGAGTGTTTCGGTCGCCCGCCGGCGGGCCTCAACGCGCGCCACCCCGGCCAGCCGCAGCTGCAATGCGACGTTGTCGACGACGGATAGCTCGGGACGAAGCGCCCGCGCACTGTGCTGGTCGACGATGCCGAGGCGCGTCAGCCGCAACCGAGATCGCGTCGCCTCATCGGCACCGGCCAGGTCGACGCCCGCGATAGACACGGTGCCCGCGCTGGGCGCGACCTCGCCGGCCAGCACGCGCAGCAGCGTCGTCTTGCCGGAGCCGTTCGGCCCGTGCACAACGAGACGTTCGCCGACGGCAACGGTCAAGGACAGACCCCGTAGCGCGGCGACCGTACCGCCAGGTATGGGGTACAGGCAGAACGCGTCTGCGATGTCGATGGCGTTCGCGCGGGCGCTCATCGGAGATCCAGTTCGGGAGGGGCCGGCAGGTGTTCGCGGAGCATCCGGGACGCGACGGCCGCGGCCAGCGCGACGGCGAGGCCCAGCCCGGCGAGCAGCAACAACGCCGTCCACGCGGCGCCGATCGATACCGACAGCGGTGGCACCGGCACCACGCCGGACGCGTCCACCGCGACGAGGTTGGCGCCGACCTGGGCGAGCACGAGCCCGGTTACGAGCCCGAACGGTAGCGCTACCGCGACGACCGAGGCCGCGCGCAGGAAGAGCATCCGGCGCAGCGTCGCCGGGCGCACGCCGTCCGCCTCCCAGGCGTGCAGCTCGCCCGCGTCGTCGCGGCGGTCGCCGAGGACGAGCAGCACCACGGCAACCCCGGCGACAAGTAGCGCCAGCCCGGCAAGGAGCGCGAGCAGCAGCCGGGAGCCGCTCGCGACGGGGTCGTCGGTGAGGCGCTGCTGGATCGGCGCGCGCAGCGTGACCGTCAGCTGATGGAAAGGCGCCGTGATGCGGGCCGCCTCGGGGCTCGCGATCCAGATCTCGCCCGTGGCACCGGTACCCGGCTGGCTGGCATCGACCACAGCGGACAGCGCCTGCCGGTCGGCCACCACGAACGGTCCGTTGGTGGTCGGGAACCGCGGCAAGGTTGCCACGACCCGGCCGATGACAGTGACCTCGTCCAGGGTGATCGTGAGCCTGCCGTGATCGGCGATGGCGGCGGTCGCCGGGTCGACGGCCACAGGCAGTTCAGGCGGCGGCGTGTAGTTGGGGACAAGCACGATCTGCGAGCCCTCGAGCCGGTACGACACCCGCAGCGCATTGCCGGTGACACCTGCGGCCGAGTTGGCCGAACCCCAGCCGGCCCAGTTCCACGGCGCGGCGCCGAATGTGATCGTGCCGGCGACGATGGGCTGATCGGTGTTGCCCTCTCCGATGGCGTGCTGGTGGTGAGTGGCGTACTCGGTGTTCTCGTTGAGTGTGATGGC
The DNA here is from genome assembly GCA_051984825.1 of Jatrophihabitantaceae bacterium. Taxonomy (GTDB): domain Bacteria; phylum Actinomycetota; class Actinomycetes; order Mycobacteriales; family Jatrophihabitantaceae; genus DASXRA01. The sequence continues at coordinate 9,744 of JBPYES010000600.1, read as the reverse complement.
GAGGGGGCGCCACGACCCGGCCGGCACCGTGCCGGTGAGCCGCGTGCCGTGGCGTTGCAGTTCGACCGCCGCGTCGCGCCCGTCGCCGGACGTCAGCCACAGCAGGACGTCCACGGCCGGCGACAAGCCGGTGACGTCCAGGGTTACCGCGCGAGCCGTGACCGGCGGCGCGGGCGCTGGCACCGGCGCGCGCAGCCGGCCCGCGACCGTCGCGGCCGAGTCAGAGGTGCCGGTCACCTGCGACCAGCGGCGTACGTCCCGCATCGCAGCGTCGTCGAGTCCGAGCATCTCGACCTGCTCGGTGCTGCCGTCGAGGGGGCGCACCACGCCTGACGTGCGCACCACTCCGTACGCCCGGGTATTCGGCGCGGCGGCATCCAGCGCGGACGTGCTGGTCACCGCCAGCGGCGTTACGACGTCGCGCCCGCCGGTGACTGTCGCGTCGAGCGGCACCTGGTACGCCGCCTGGTCGATCGCGCCGTTGAGGAGCGTCGCGCGATATGCGCCGGCGAAGACGACAGACGCGACTGCTGCGGTGAGGAACGCGGTCGTGGCGACCGGGCGCAGCGGGCGGCGGATGGCACCGAGCAACCCGATCCGTCCCGCCACCGACCCGCGCGGGACCAGCCGCGCGGCAAGGCGAGCGAGCGGCGCCCAGAGATGGGCCGCCACCAGTCCGCCGACCACGGCAGCCAACACCGGTAGCGCCGCCACGAAGGGGTCGTTGCCGTCGGCGAGTGACGTCGACCCGCGGCTCGCCCCCAGCCACGCGGCGCCGAGGCAGGCGACGCCGATCAACTCGACGGTGCGCCACACAGTCCGGCGATCGCGGTCCGGCCACATCAGCACAGCGGCTGTCACCGCGGTGGCTGCCAAGAGCAGCAGCACCATCGCCGGCCACGCCGAACCGAGCGCGTGCCAGATCGTCCGCCAGGCTGGGATGTTCGCGCCGTCGGCCAATGCAGCCGTGACCGCGGAACCCAGGACCGCGCCGAGCACGGCACCCGCCAGGCAGGCCGCTCCGGCCTCCAATGCCGTGACCGCTCCAACACCTGCGATGCGCGCGCCCCGTCGGCGCAGCACGGCGACCAGCACGGCGTGCTCGCGCCGCAGACTCACCGCGGCGACGAGCGCGAAGCCGAGCAACAGCACGGCGGCCGTCCCGCCGAGCAGCCCGAACCGGCGTGCCGACAGGGACGCGCGGTCGTACTGGTTGGTCAGCTGCTCGTCGGGGCGGACGATGGCGGCACCGTCGATGTTGTTGATCAGGTTGTCGGCGATCTCGGAGGAACGCCGCACGTAGGTCGGCACGCCGAGGGCAATGACCCGGTCGAGATCGAGGTTGGTTACCCAGCCGTAGGTGCGCGCAAATAGTGACAGCGGCTCAAGCTGCGACACGGCATCTGCGCCGTCACCGAGCAGTATCGTGCCCGAGCCGGGATCGAGTTGACCGCTCAGCACGGTCGGGTCGGTGCGCACCGCCTGACCGACGACGACCAGCCCTAGAGATGCGACGGCGGGCGCCAGTGTCGCCGGGCTGCCACCGACGGCAACCACCTCGCAGCGCTGCGGCGTACACGACCGCGGCAGCCGGCCGCTCGTCACACGTACGGCGGTGCGCAGGTCGTCGGTGGCGCCGAGGAAGAACGTGGCGCCCTTCTGCGTGAGCTGGTGAAAGACGAGTTCGCGGCGCACCGGATACCGCGACAGCTGCGCCAGCTGCGAACGCACCAGCGTGTTGATCGACGCAGCCTGGGTGCGGCTGTAGATCGTGCCGGAACTGACCACCGTGATGGTGCGATCACCGGGCGACATCTGCTGCACCGTCGTCCGTACCGTCCGTGCCGCTACGGATTGGCCAGCGCCGGCGGCCACTACCGGGATCGCGGCTGCCAGCGCGACACCAGCGACGAGCAGCGCCCAGCGTCCCGGGCGGTGGCGCAGCTGCGCCATCGCAAGGGACGCAAGGACAGGCACTGAACTAGCCCGCCGCGCGGTGTGTCTTGGCGCGAGCGCTCATCGCCGGCTAACTCCTTTTTCGCGAGTTCCGGTTAGCATACGTAACATGGCGCGGCAGGTCGATGGGGTTTGGCTGCCGGAGCGCGTGTCGGGACATCGTGCGCTCGAGCTGAATAACACCGTCGGCGGTTGGGGTTTCCCCCAACCCCGTGAGTACCTCGTCGACTACGGAGCGCTAATCGTCCTGGCCCGTGACGTCGGCCTGGTGAGTCCCGCCGACGCTTCTGCTCTGATTACCGCTACGCAGCAGTCGCCGACGCAGGCGCAGGCGGCGCTCCGCGACGTCAAGCGACTGCGGTCCGCACTGCACGCCGCGATGATCGACGATTCGGCGGAGGCCGCCGCCCAGTTGCATGCGTTCGTGGCTCGTGCGGTGCGCGTCTCGCGCTACGTTCGCGACGATGCATCCGCGCTGCGTTTGGACGGTGGCGCGGGGCTGCGCATGCCACTGCATCGGTTCACGCTGTCGTTGGCGACATTGCTGGAGCAGCATCCGCGGCGCGCGATCCGCAGCTGTGCTGACGAGGCATGCGGCTGGTTGTTCCTCGACCCGTCCGGACGACGCCGCTGGTGTGAGATGGCCGTCTGCGGCAACCGTGCCAAAGCGCGCCGCTACGCCGAGCGGCACCGCCCGGGCTGATGCAAGTTGTCCGTGTGTCGTGTCGTCATGACGACGCGACACACGGACAACTTTGCCTAGGCGGACGCGCTAGCGCCGGTGGGACTTCCAGACGACCAGGGCGGTCGAGGGGCGCGCGTTCAGCTCCCGGAAGGCCTGCTCGAGGTCGGCGCTCAGCTCAGCCACCCGGGCACGCAGCGCATCGACGTGGGCCTCGAGCTCGATGATCCGCTTGATGCCGGCGAGGTTGACGCCTTCCTGCTGCGAGAGGCGCTGCACCTCGCGCAGCAGCGCGACGTCGCGCGCGGAGTAGCGGCGCCCGCCGCCGACGGTGCGGCCGGGCGTCACCAGCCCGAGCCGGTCGTACTGGCGCAACGTCTGCGCGTGCATCCCGGCGAGCTGCGCCGCCACGGAGATTACAAACACCGGGGCGTCCTCAGGGACGTGCGGCTCAGCCATGAGCCTTCTCCCCGTTCCGGACAGCGGCGGTGATGCGCGGCCTCGGGTCGTCCTGGCCGGCCGCCGCTGCGTACTTCTCCAGCGCGTCGCGTGCCTCGGAGCTCAGCTTCTGCGGCACCGCCACCTCGACCGTGACGAGCAGGTCACCGTGGCCGCCGCCGCGCTTGCTGATACCCCGGCCACGCACGCGGAACGTCCGTCCGGTGGACGTGCCGGCCGGCACCTTCAGCGAGACGGTGCCGTCGAGGGTGGGCACACGCAGCGTCGTGCCCAGCGTCGCCTCGGCATACGTGATCGGCACAGTCAGCGTCAGGTTGTCGCCGCGACGTCCGAACAGCTCGTGAGCACCGACATGCACCGTGACGAACAGGTCGCCTGCCGGACCGCCGCGCACGCCCGGCGTGCCCTTACCCGCGATTCGCAGCCGCGCGCCGTCGCGCACCCCCGCCGGCACCCGGACGTTGATCGTGCGGGTCTGCGTTGTGACGCCGGTGCCTTGGCAGTCCGGACACGGGTCGTCGATGATCTGGCCGGTGCCCCGGCAATCACGGCACGGCTCACTGAACCCGAACGCGCCCTGGTTGCGGCTGACGAATCCGGTGCCGCCACAGGTCGGGCACACGTGCGGGCTGGTGCCAGGTCGCGCACCGGAGCCGTGGCAGGTGCGGCACGTTCCTGGCCCGGACAGCTTCAGCGGCAGCATCACGCCGTGCACCGCCTCGTCGAAGCCCAGGGTCACCTCGGCGTCGACGTCCTGCCCTCGCGTAGGGCCGACGTTGCGCCGCCGGGTGGTGGTTCCGCCGGTGAACAGTCCGCCGAAGATGTCCCCGAGCCCGCCGGAGCCCACACCACCGGTGCCCCCGAACAGGTCGTTCACGTCGAACGTGCCGTTGCCACCGGAGAATCCGCCGCCACCGGGCCGGAAGCCGCCGCCTGCGAACAGAGTCCGCGCCTCGTCGTACTCCTTGCGGCGCTTCTCGTCCGATAGGACGTCGTACGCCTCCGACACTTCCTTGAACTTGGCTTCCGCTTCAGCGTTGCCGGGGTTCTTGTCCGGATGCAGTTCCCGCGCCAGCTTGCGGTACGCCTTCTTGATCTCGGTGGCGGACGCGTCCTTGGTGACGCCCAGCGCCTTGTAATAGTCCTTCTCGATGTAATCCTTCGTGCTCATTTGCTGCCAGGCTCTTCGCGCAAGTGCTCATCGCATCGCTCGTTCCGCTCCTCGGCGCTACGCGCCTGCGATGCTCGCTCGCTCACCGGACGTCACCCCTCTCTCTACTCGTCAGCGGGCTCTGGTGCCGGATCGGTCACGCCGACCATTGCCGGACGCAGCAGCCGATCGCCATGCTTGTAACCGCGACGCAGCACCGTCGTTGCCGTCGGCTCCGTGACCTCGGCGCTCTCCTCGTGCATGACCGCCTCGTGGATCGTCGGGTCGAACGGGTCGCCCGGCTCGCCGAACGCAGCCAGCCCGAGCTTTCCCAGTACGGTCTCGAGCTGGTCGGCCACCGACTTGAACGCGCCGGTCAGGTCGCCGTGCGCGCGGGCCCGATCGACGTCGTCGAGCACCGGCAGCAGCCCGACGAGGGCGCTACCCACCGCGGCCTCGGCAACCGCCACCCGGTCGCGCTCGACGCGCTTGCGGTAGTTGGCGAACTCGGCCTGCACTCGCTGCAGGTCACGGGTGCGCTCCTCCAGCAGCAGCGCGTCGGCCTTCGGCACGTCATCCTCCGATTGCGCAGCCCCCGGCGGCCGTGAGCCGCCGGTGGCTACACGATCTGATTCGGGTGCAGCATGGCGGGGCTCGCCCGTCACCGGGTCGAGCCGCCGCTTATCCCTTATGACAACTGGTTCGTGGTGCTCGTGCTCAGAGGAGGTCACTGCTTCTCGCCCTCAGGCCCCTCGTCCACGACCTCGGCGTCGACGACGGTCTCGTCCTCAGCGGAGGACGAGGACGACGGCGGCGGTGTGCCAGCACCGTCAGACGTCGACGTACTAGCGGACGCCGCGTCGTACATTGCACTTCCCGCCTCGGACGAAACGCGCGCGACCTTCTCCTGCGCCGACTTGATCGAGTCGAGGTTGGTACCGCCGAGCGCGGCCTTCAGCTCAGCCAGCGCCGTCTCGAGTTCGTTCCTCTTGTCGCCCGGCAGCTTGTCGCCGTTCTCCGTCAGGAACTTCTCCGTCGCGAACTGCATCGATTCCGCCGAGTTGCGTGTCTCGGCCTCCTCGCGGCGCTTGCGGTCCTCCTCGGCGTGCTGCTCGGCATCACGCATCATTCGGTCGATCTCGTCCTTGGACAGGCCCGAGCCACCGGTGATCGTCATGCCCTGTTCCTTGTTGGTGGCCAGGTCCTTGGCGTTCACGTGGACGATGCCGTTCGCGTCGATGTCGAACGTGACCTCGATCTTCGGGACGCCCCGCGGCGCCGGCGGCAGGCCGGTCAGCTCGAACATGCCGAGCTTCTTGTTGTAGGCCGCGATCTCGCGCTCGCCCTGGTAGACCTGAATCTCGACGCTCGACTGGTTGTCGTCGGCGGTCGTGAAGATCTCCGAACGCTTCGTCGGGATCGTCGTGTTCCGCTCGATCAGCCGCGTCATGACGCCGCCCTTGGTCTCGATCCCGAGGCTCAGCGGTGTGACGTCGAGGAGCAGGACGTCCTTGACGTCGCCCTTCAGCACACCTGCCTGCAGCGCAGCGCCGACGGCGACGACCTCGTCCGGGTTGACGCCCTTGTTCGGCTCCTTGCCGCCGGTCAGCTCACGCACCAGGTCGACGACGGCCGGCATGCGGGTCGAACCGCCCACCAGCACCACGTGGTCGATCTGGTTCAGGTTGATGCCCGCGTCCTTGATCACGTTGTGGAACGGTGCCCTGGTGCGCTCGAGCAGGTCTGACGTGATGCGCTGGAACTCGGCGCGGCTCAGCGTCTCGTCCATGAACAGCGGGTTCTTCTCCGCGTCCACGGTGATGTACGGCAGGTTGATCGAGGTCTGCTGATTGCTGGACAGCTCGATCTTGGCCCGCTCGGCCGCCTCGCGGAGGCGCTGCATGGCCATCTTGTCCTTGGTCAGGTCGATGCCATGGGCGGCCTTGAACTTGTCCACGAGCCACGTGATGACGCGGTCGTCCCAGTCGTCGCCGCCGAGGTGGTTGTCGCCACTCGTGGCCTTGACCTCGATGACGCCCTCGCCGATCTCGAGCAGGCTGACGTCGAAGGTGCCGCCGCCCAGGTCGAAGACCAGGATCGTCTGCTCCTTCTCGCCCTTGTCGAGCCCGTAGGCCAACGCGGCCGCAGTGGGCTCGTTGATGATGCGCAGGACGTTGAGGCCCGCGATCTGGCCGGCCTCCTTGGTGGCCTGGCGTTGGGCGTCGTTGAAGTACGCGGGGGTTGTGATCACCGCGTCGGAGACGTCCTCGCCGAGATACGACTCGGCATCTCGCTTGAGCTTCTGCAGCACGCGCGCGCTGATCTCCTGCGCGGTGTATGTCTTACCGTCGATCTCGACCTTCCAGCTCGGGTCGCCCATGTGGCGCTTCACCGAGCGGATAGTCCGATCGACGTTCGTGACGGCCTGGCGCTTCGCGACCTCGCCGACCAATACTTCGCCGTTCTTGGCGAACGCGACGACGCTCGGCGTGGTGCGCGAGCCCTCGGCGTTCGCGATAACCTCCGGCTCGCCACCCGTCAGGACGGCGACAACGGAGTTGGTGGTACCCAAGTCGATACCGACAGCTCGTGCCATTGGCTGTACTCCCTATGCTCTAGTGCTTGGTTCAGTCAATAGAACTGAGTCAGGTCCGCTCATGTTCCCGGAGCCATTATGCCCCCCTCCGGCTCGGGTGTCGCGGGCGCCTTGACGTAGGTCCAGCCAGCGGGCGGCCCGGTGCTGCGGCCTCTCGGCGGCGCGCCACACTAGACGGGTGAGCACGCAGCGCGACGCCCGGCGTAGCGCGGACACCATATGGATCGCCTGGCTGGTGGCTGGCGCCGTGCTCGTTCTCCTCACCGTGAACGTGGTGCGGCATCTGACCGCCCGGCAGCACATGCACATGCCCGCCAGCGAGGCCCTGTTCCGGGCGGGCGGTTCGCCACTCGGCCCGCTGCTGAGCCACCGCCTCGTCACCGCCTGGAACGTCGACGCGGTTGCACTCGCGGTGCTCGCCGGGCTCGGCGCCTGGTACGTCACAGCGGTGGTGCGACGGCGCCGCCGAACCGGGACGCGGTGGCCGGTCGCCCGCAGTGTGTCGTTCGCGGCGGGCATTGCGGTCTGCGCCTATGCGACGTCCGGCGCCATTGCGGTGTATGACAAGGCGCTGTTCTCCGCGCACATGCTGGGCCACCTCGCACTCGTGATGGTGGCCCCGGCCCTGTTCGCGGCAGGGCGGCCACTACGGCTCGCCGTGGACGCCGGCTCAGAACGCGTGGAGCGGATCGCGCAGGGACGCGTCGTTACGTTCCTGACCGCGCCTCCGGTAGCGCTCGCCAGCTACGCGGCGGTGATCGTCGGCAGCCATCTCACCGGGCTGATGGACACGATCATGCGCTCCACCGCGGCCGGACAGCTCGAACACCTGGTGTACCTGCTGGTGGGCTACCAGTTCTTCATCCTGGTCATCGGCGACGAGCCGATCCGGTGGCGCCTCTCGACACCCGCTCGCTGGGGGTTGCTGGCGCTTGCGATGGCGGTCGACACCTTCACCGGCGTGACTCTGATGATGTCGAGCACCGCCGTCGCGATGTCTCCGCCTGCCAGTCTGGCCGTCGTCCCGCTCGCCGACACGCACACCGGCGGGGCGATCATGTGGTTCGGCGGCGACGGGATCATGGCCGTGGTCATGATCGCGCTGGTGGTCGGCTGGCAGCACACGGCCGGGCGCTCACTGCGCGACCGGTCCAGCTGGATGGAGCGGGCTCGCGCGGCAGCACTCTCCGACCGGGCCGGCGGAGACGGCGACAGCGACGGCGACGGCGACAGCGACATTGACGACGACGAAGGCCGGCTCGACGCCTACAACGCGTGGCTCGCGCAGATGTCCGAGCGCGACCGTTCGCAGTAGGCCTCAGAGCGGTTCGATCGCGGCGCGCAGCAGCGCACCGGCGTCACCGAGCATGTGCTGGCCGCCGCTGACGATCACTCGCCCGTCGACGATCACGGTGTCGACGTCAGCAGCGCCGGCCGCGAGCACAGCCTGTGCCGGGTCGACGCCCGCCGTGCGGACCGTGTCCAGCCGCACTGCCACCAGGTCCGCACGCAGGCCAGGGGCGATACGCCCCACGTCCGGCCAGCCCAGGGCGTGGTGACCGGTCAGCGCGGTGACAAGCTGCGCCGGGGTGAATCGTCCACGCTGACCAGTGGCCAGCCGCTCGTGCATCTCGAGAGCGCGGGCCTCCTCGAACAGGTCGATCATCGCGTGCTGGTCCGTGCCCAGGGTGATCGGCGTCCCCGCGTCATAGAGACGGCGGGACGGTCCGATGCCATCGGCAAGATCCCGTTCGGTCGTGGGGCAGATGCTCACCGGGCTGGCAGCGCCGCCGAGCAGCGCGATGTCGGCGTCGGTCAGGTGCGTGGCGTGCACGGCGGTGGTCCTGGCAGTGAGGGCGCCGGCGTCGGCGAGCAGTTGCGCCGGCGTCACGCCATAGGCAGCCAGGCACTGTTCGTTCTCCGCCGGCTGCTCGGAGACGTGCACGTGGAGCGGCAGGCCGCTGGCCGCCTCGACCACTTCGGGCAGCGCGTCGCGTGGCACGGCCCGTACCGAATGGACGGCCGCGCCGATCACGGTGTTCTCGTCCGGGGTCAGCGCGGCGAAACGGTTCGCCCACGCGTCGGCGCTGCCGTCGCCGAATCGTCGCGCGACTCCGGACAGCGGCCGGCCGATGCCGCCGGCGAGATAGCACGTGTCGAGCAAGGTGAGCCGGATGCCGGCCTCCCGGGCGGCGGCGCGCAGCGCTTCCCCCATGGCGTTCGGGTCGGCGTACGGGCGGCCGTCCGGGGCGTGGTGGAGGTAGTGGAACTCGCCGACGGCGCTCACCCCGGCCAGCGCCATCTCGGCGTAGGTGGCCCGCGCCAGCGCGTAGTACGAGTCCGGGTCGAGGCGGCCGGCGACAGCGTACATGCGCTCGCGCCACGTCCAGAAGGTGCCCAGCTCGTGGGTTCGCCCGCGCAGTGCCCGGTGGAACGCGTGGCTGTGCGTGTTGGCGAACCCCGGCAGCACCAGACCCGGGAGCGACACGTCGCCGGGCTGCAGGAGTCCCGTCTCGACGGCGCTGATCCGTCCACTGTGGACGGCGATACGAACGTCGGAGGTGACGCCGTCGTCCAGCCAGGCCTGCGGGGCGAAGAACGTGCTCACCGTGCCAGATCTCGCAGGACCGTGGTGAGCGCGTCGACACCGGCCAGGCAGTCGGCACGCTCGGCGAACTCGGCCGGCGAGTGCGATACCCCGGTGGGGTTGCGCACGAACAGCATTGCGGCGGGAATCCCTTTGCCGGCAAGGACTCCTGCGTCGTGGCCGGCCCCGGTGCCGAGCTCCGGCGGGTGGCCCAGTGCGGCGGCCACCCGCTCGCGCAGTGACCGGTCGAACTCGGTCTCGTCCGTCCACGACTCCTCGGCAGCGGGCGCCCCGAGCGAGGCGATGACCCGCCG
>JBPYES010000599.1:0-8889 GCA_051984825.1 Jatrophihabitantaceae bacterium | reverse complement strand
GGCCAGCACTACCAGATGTGCGAGGCGAACCTGCTCCCCGGCTGGAACACCACGCTAGGCCCGAACCCGTTCGTGCCCGAGTCGCTGAACAACCCGAACGTCGACAACAGCACCCTGTGCGTCGACTTCGTGGCGACGGCGGGTCCGACTCCGAAGGTGTTCACGGTCAACAACGTGCCACCTCCCGGCGGTCATGGACGCACGATCGGCTTCTGGAAGAACTGGGCATCGTGCAAGACCTCCGGTGGCAAGCAGGCGCCGGTTCTTGACCAGACCCTGGCCAAGGCCGAGCCGACCGGGATCGTGATCTCTGCGACGTCCGGCTCGTACCCGGCGTTCGGCGGCGCGCTGCTGGTCCTGCACGGCAGCACGGCAACGCCGAACGCGGCGCCGAGCTGCGCGAAGGCCGTGAACCTGCTGAACAAGCAGGACTTCAACGGCGCGAAGAAGGCAAGCGACCCGGCGTTCAACCTGGCCGCCCAACTTCTGGCCGCTGAGTTGAACTACACGGCAGGTGCGGCCAAGACGACCGCGGCGACCGACGCGATCAATGCAGCGGTGAAGCTGCTCGGCAAGTATCAGTTCACCGGGACCACGCACACCGCGATCAGCACGGCGGATGCGGCGACGATGAACTCGCTCGCCAGCATCCTCGACACCTACAACAACAGCTAACCGAAAGGAGCTCACGAGGGGGACCGGCCATGGTGCGGGTCCCCCTCGCACTTTGCTCGTCGTCACGCCGGCGATGCCGCGGCACTGCGGAGCAAGACTGCTGTCGACGCCGTGACCCAGGCGCTGCCGAAGAGCCAGCCGCCGAGGACATCGGTCGGCCAGTGCACACCGAGGAATATCCGTGACAGCCCGACAGCGGCAACCACTAGCGTGACCACCGCCGCGCTGATCCGTCGAACCAGCCGCCCCGGCTGTCGCAGCTGCCATCCCACCACTAGAACGACGGCTGGATAGGTGACCGTGGCTATCTGCGTGTGCCCTGACGGAAAGGCGAAACCGTGCGCTGACGTCAGCACCCCGGCGGTTGCCGGTCGCACACGCTCCATAGCGTACTTGATCGCGGTGTTGGCCAGCGCGCCACCGGCCACGGTCACGGCCAGCCAGATGCCGAGTCGGCGCCGACGGATTAGCAGGCACACGATGGCGACCACCGCGGTCACCACGGTCACGGTCAGACCGTTGCCCAAGGACGTGGCCGCGCGCGCCAGCCATTCGCACCAACCATGCGTGAGCGTGAACGAGTACGCCCGCGACGACCACCGGTTATCGAAGGCCACGAGGCTGTCCCAGCCCACCGAGACAGCGATCGCCAACAGCACGAACAGGGCGCCACTCGTCGCGCTGCACCGCTCCAGCACGCGGCTCGGCGGTGCAGCCGACATGACTCGCCCACCAGTCATGGGACGAACCGGCAAGCGCCCGATAGTCGTTTGGGCCTTGGACGGCTTAGGGTTGCGGGGCCGGGACAGTCGGCGGCGGTGCCAACAATTCCTGCTGCACCGGGGTGCGGCGCACGTGCAGGAAGCCCAGAATCGACAGCACCAGCATGACCGCCGCGCCGGCGAAAGCCACGATCGCGGCCCATTTCGCGATTTGTCCCATCTGCCAGAACGCGTACGCGTTCAGGAGCAGCCCACGCAAGGTCTCGCCCTTGAACACGGTCTCTACCTGCGTCTGCAGTTTCTGGTTCGTCGGATCCTTTTGCAACTGCGCGGACAGCTCCGAGTAGGTCTTCCCACCACCGATCTCATTCAGGTGCACGGCGATGAAGTGATCCGCATAAGTCTTCGCCTGGGCGCCGTTGGTCATCTGCTGACCCGCGTACTTCTTCATCGCAGCGGCATCGTTTGCCGGCAGCGACGTGATCGCCTGGCTGTCCGCCGCGGGGAAGAAGATCTTCTGCGCAGACAACTGGCTGTGTACCTCGTTGTCGACGAATGTGTATGCCCAGATCAGCAGCGCACCAGCCACTGCCAGCAGCACCGCCAGCAGCAGGCCTACCCCGCTTGCGATGACATCGAAGGTTCGACGGCGCATGAACGACACCTCATTCCGCTGATACGACACGGAGTCCGCCGCCGGCCCGCGCCGCACGGCTCCCTCCTCGGCGCCAAGTGTCGGTCCACCCTCATCCGTGTAGATCACCCGCGCTGGATGAACCCGGACATGTAGCGCGCGCGTTAGACACCACGCTTCCCACCCCCGATCGTTCGGACTGTGGACCAAGGTCCGTTGCTTCGGGCGGTTCGAGTCATAGGCTTGATCATGAGTCCAAACGCCGGGGGCGACGATGAGCGGTCCGCTACGGGATGTGACACGGCTGCCGGATCTGCTGCACGGGCATTCTCGGGCGGGGCCTGAACGTGAGCGCCGACCGGTGTACGTCGATCTGCTGCCGCCATGCAATGCGGGATGTCCCGCCGGGGAGAACATCCAGGCATGGCTGGCGCATGTGAAGGCCGGCGAGCACGAGCGGGCGTGGCGGCAACTCGTCGCCGACAATCCGCTCGCAGCAATCCACGGACGCGTCTGCTATCACCCGTGCGAGAGCGTGTGCAACCGCGCGCGGCTGGATAGTTCGGTGTCGATCCACTCGGTCGAGCGCGTCCTCGGCGACATGGCACGCGACAAGAGCTGGACGTTCCCGCAGCCCCCGCAGTCCTCCGGGAAGCGGGTGCTGGTGGTCGGCGGTGGGCCGAGCGGGCTGTCCGCGGCGTATCACCTCGCGCGACTCGGTCACGAGGTCGAGATCCGCGACGCCGGCCCCGAGTCTGGCGGGATGATGCGCTACGGCATTCCGGCCTACCGGCTGCCGCGCGGCGTGCTCGACGCCGAGATCGAGCGGATCGGGCAGTTGGGGGTGCGGGTGACTCCGAGCCACCGCGTCGAGGATCTGATGGCCGAGAAGGCCGACGGCGACTTCGATGCCGTATTCGTGGCGGTGGGCGCGCACCTGTCCAAGCGCGTCGACATCCCGGCGATGGACGCCGCCCGGGTGCTCGATGCGGTCACGTTCCTGCGCGGCGTCGCCTCCGGCGAGCGTCCGGCGCTCGGCCGCCGGGTAGCGATCTACGGGGGCGGGAACACCGCGATGGACGCCGCTCGCGTGGCGAAACGCCTCGGGGCCGAGGAACCCGTGATCGTCTACCGCCGCACTCGGGAGCAGATGCCCGCGCATGAGGAAGAAGCCGCCGAGGCCGAGCGCGAGGGTGTGCGCATCAACTGGTTGCGCACGATCACTGCCTTCGAAAGCCCGGAGACGATGACCGTCGAAGTAATGGAACTCGACGAGAACGGGTTCCCGCGCGGTACCGGCAAGCTGGAGACGCTGCCCGCAGACACGCTGATCCTGGCGCTCGGCCAGGAGACCGAGTCCGCGTTCATGCGCAACCTGCCGGGCGTCGAGTTCGGCCGTGACGGCACGGTGCAGGTCTCACAGTCGCTGATGACCGGCTGCCCCGGCGTGTTCGCCGGTGGCGACATGGTGCCCAGCGAGCGCACCGTCACCGTCGCGGTCGGGCACGGCAAGCGGGCTGCGCACCACATCGACGCCTACCTGCGCGGGGCCACCTACGAGCGTCCACCCAAGCACCGCGAAGCGTCCTTCGACGAGCTGCACCTGTGGTACTTCGGCGACGCAGCGCGGCAGCGCCAGCCGGAGCGCGAGCCCGAGCAGCGGGCCGCCGACTTCACCGAGGTCGTCGGCGGGTTGTCGGTCGAGCAGGCGACCTATGAGGCCGGGCGCTGCCTGTCGTGCGGCAACTGCTTCGAGTGCGACGGCTGCCTGGGAGCCTGTCCCGAGGATGCGGTCATCAAACTGGGCAAGGGTCACCGCTACCGCTTCGACTACGACAAGTGCACGGGTTGCGCGGCCTGCATGGAGCAGTGCCCGGTGCACGCGATCGACATGATCCCGGAGCCGTCATGACGCGCGCGGTTGTCGATGGGAACGAAGCGGCTGCCTCCGTTGCCTACCGGCTGAACGAGGTCTGCTGCATCTACCCGATCACACCGTCGTCGCCGATGGCCGAACTCGCCGACGAGTGGGCCAGCAAGAAGCGTCCCAACGTATGGGGCAACGTGCCGAGCGTCGTGCAGATGCAAAGCGAGGGCGGCGCGTCGGGTGCCCTGCACGGAGCGTTGCAGGGCGGCGCGCTCAGCACGACGTTCACCGCGTCGCAGGGTCTGCTGCTGATGATCCCCAACATGAACAAGATCGCGGGAGAGCTGACCTCGGCGGTCATGCACGTGGCTGCCCGGTCGATCGCGGCGCAGGGCCTGTCGATCTTCGGCGATCACTCCGACGTGATGGCCACGCGGCAGACCGGCTTCGGGTTGCTGGCGTCCGGGTCGGTGCAGGAGACGCATGACATGGCGCTCGTGGCGCAAGCCGCGGCGATGCGCACCCGCATTCCGATCGTGCATTTCTTCGACGGCTTCCGTACGTCGCATGAGCTCAACACGATCGACATGCTGTCCGACGACGACCTGCGCGCCCTTGTGCCCGACGAACTCGTGCGCGCGCACCGCGGGCGGGCGCTCTCGCCGGAGCGGCCCTTCATCCGCGGCACGGCACAGAACCCGGACGTCTACTTCCAGGCACGCGAGACAGTCAACGCCTTCTATGAGTCGATGCCGTCCGTCGTCGAGTCGGCCATGGCCGCCCTCGCGGAACGCACCGGTCGCCGGTATGGGCTCGTCGACTACGCCGGCGACCCGGACGCGGAGCGGGTGATCGTGCTCATGGGCTCCGGCGCGGAAACGGCGCGGGAGACCGTCGCCTACCTCAACGCCCGCGGCGAGGGGGTCGGTGTCGTGCAGGTGCGGCTGTATCGGCCGTTCCCGGCGCGCGCGCTCGTCGCGGCGATTCCGGCGACGGCACGGCGAGTCGCGGTGCTGGACCGCACCAAGGAGCCCGGCTCGCACGGCGAGCCGTTGTTTCTGGACGTGCTCGCGGCGCTGACCGAAGCGCACCTCGACGGCGAACGTTCCCTGCCGCTGGCGACCGGAGGCCGGTACGGCCTTTCGTCCAAGGAGTTCACGCCCGGCATGGTTGCCGGAGTGTTCGCTGAGCTCGCGCGGGAGCATCCGCGGCGCCGGTTCACCATCGGCATCACCGACGACGTGACGAACACCAGCCTGCCCTGGGACCCAGCACTCGACATCGAGCGGCCGGGCACCGTCCGCGCGGTCTTCTTCGGCCTCGGTTCGGACGGCACCGTCGGTGCGAACAAGAACACGATCAAGATCCTCGGCGCCGACCCGAGCCTGCACGCCCAGGGGTACTTCGTCTACGACTCGAAGAAGTCCGGCTCGCAGACGGTCTCGCACCTGCGATTCGGCGGCGAGCCTATCCGCGCGCCGTACCTCGTCGCGCAGGCAAGCTTTGTCGGCTGCCATCATTTCGGCCTGCTCGACAAGGTCGACGTGCTCGGGTTGGCCGCGCCTGGCGCCACGTTCCTGCTCGACGCGCCGTTCCCGCCCGAGCAGGTGTGGCACGAGCTAACCCGCCCGGTGCAAGAGCAGATAATCGCCAAGAGTCTGGACGTGTACGCAATCGACGCCGGACGCGTCGCGCGTGAGGCCGGCCTTCCCGGGCGAACCAACACGGTGCTGCAAACCTGCTTCTTCGCGATCTCCGGCGTGCTGCGGCCGGAGGAAGCGATCGCTCGCGTCAAGGCCACGATCGAGAAGACCTACGGCAAGCGCGGCGCCGAGGTCGTTGCACGCAACCACGCCGCGGTCGACAGCGCGCTCGCGGCGCTGCACCACGTTGACGTCGCGCAGACAGCGACCGCAACCCGCGACGTGCCGCCGACCGTGCCCGCGAGCGCGCCCGAGTTCGTCCAGAAGGTCACGGCGGCGATGATGGCCGGCCGGGGCGACCAGCTGCCAGTCAGCGCGCTACCGGCCGACGGCAGTTATCCCAGCGGCACAACCGCATTCGAGAAACGCAACATCTCCGATCTGGTTGCCGACTGGGATCCCGACCTGTGCATCCAGTGTGGCAATTGCAGTTTCGTCTGCCCGCACAGCGTCATCCGATCGAAGTACTACGACCAGTCCCGCCTGACCAATGCTCCGCCAACCTTCCAGGCGGCCTCACTCGACGCCGTCGGTCTGCCGGATACCCGTTACACGCTGCAGGTTTACGTCGAGGACTGCACCGGCTGCGGCCTGTGTGTCGAAGCCTGTCCGGCCAAGGCGCCGCTCGACCCCGCGCGCCGTGCGATCAACCTGGCTGATCGGAAGCCCCTTGTCGCACCAGAGCGGCAGAACATCGGCTTCTTCGAGACGCTTCCGGTCAACGAGCGGTCGCGGGTCGACTTCGGCACGGTGCGCGGCGCGCAATTCCTCGAGCCGCTATTCGAGTTCTCGGGTGCGTGTGCGGGATGCGGCGAGACGCCGTACCTCAAGCTGATCTCACAGCTGTTCGGTGATCGGGCGCAGGTCGCGAACGCGACCGGCTGCTCGTCCATCTACGGCGGCAACCTGCCGACCACGCCCTGGACGACGAACGCACAAGGGCGTGGGCCGGCCTGGTCGAATTCGCTGTTCGAGGACAACGCCGAATTCGGGCTGGGCTTCCGGCTCGCCGCCGACGTGCACACCGACCTCGCGCGAAAGCGGCTTGCCGAGCTTCGTGACGATATCGGTCCCGAACTCGTGCAGGCCGTCCTGGACGCGTCGCAGCAGACCGAGTCCGAGCTAGCCGAGCAACGCGAGCGGGTCGACGCCGTCCAGCGCCGCCTGGCCGGCCTCGCCGGTCCGGTCGCCGACGACCTGCGCAGCGTCGTCGATCACCTGGTCCGGCGCAGCATCTGGATCGTCGGCGGCGACGGATGGGCCTACGACATCGGATCCGGCGGGCTCGACCACGTGCTGGCCAGCGGGCGCAACGTGAACGTGCTCGTCCTCGACACCGAGGTTTACTCCAACACCGGCGGACAGATGTCGAAGGCGACTCCACTCGGCGCGGTCGCCAAGTTCGCCGCCGCCGGGAAGACCGTGCCGAAGAAAGACCTTGCACTGCAGGCGATTGCATACGGCCACGTGTATGTCGCCCGAGTGGCGATGGGCGCCGACCCACAGCAGACGCTGATCGCGTTACGCGAGGCAGAGGCGTACGACGGGCCGTCGCTGGTTATCGCATACAGTCACTGCATTGCGCACGGCATCGACATGCGGAACGGGCTCGACCAGCAGTACCGGGCAGTGGCGAGCGGGCACTGGCCGCTGATCCGCTACGACCCGGTCGCTCGCGGCGACGGCGGCAACCCGTTCCTGCTCGACTCGCCACGACCACGGCTGGCGCTCAAGGACTACATGTATCGCGAACTGCGGTACAAGATGCTGGCCAACGCCAACCCCGCCAAGGCCGAAGAGCTGCTCGCCCTGGCCCAGCAGGAGATCGATCAACGCTGGGCGGTCTACGAGGAGATGGCCACGCGGGGTCCGGAACAGTTCGCGCCTGTCGCGCATCGGGAGCGCTGATGGACCTCACCACCGACTACATGGGCCTTCAGCTACGCAACCCGCTCGTGGCGTCCGCGTCCCCGCTGTCGCAAACGGTTGATGGCCTTAGCCGCCTGGCCGACGCCGGAGTCGGCGCGATCGTATTCTTCTCGCTGTTCGAAGAGGAGTTGCAGCGCGAGGCGCTCCGCTACGCACAGCTCGTGGACGCCGGCACCGAGAGTTTCGCAGAATCGCTGTCTTACCTGCCGCCTGCCGCCGATGACGAGATCGGCCCGAAGGGCTACCTGAGCCTGCTCGAACGCGCCGCGAACGCCGTGGACATCCCACTGATCGCAAGCATCAACGGGTCGACGCCGGGAGGCTGGGTCGAGTACGCGCACGCGATGGAAGGGGCTGGCGCTTCCGCGATCGAGCTCAACATCTACTACGTGCCGGGTGATGTGCACGTCACCGGTCGCGACGTCGAGCAGCGGCACGTCGACGTGGTCGGCCAGGTCAAGGCCGCCGTGTCGGTGCCCGTCGCCGTGAAGCTCAGCCCGTATTTCAGCTCGTTCGGCGAGCTTGCGGTGCGGCTCGACCAAGCCGGTGCCGACGCGCTGGTGCTGTTCAACCGGTTCCTCCAGCCGGACATCGACGTCGACACTCTGGCGATTACCTACCGCATCGACCTGTCCAGCCAGGTTGAGGCACGGCTACCCCTCACGTGGATCGCACTCCTTCGCGGCCGGGTCCGTGCCGCGCTCGCCGCCACGACCGGCGTCGAGACGTCCGACGACGTGGTGAAATACCTGCTCGCGGGCGCCGACGTCGTTATGACCGCGTCTGCGCTTCTCCGGCACGGCCCGGCATATGCAGCCACCTTGGTGGACGGTCTCACTGACTGGATGACGCGCAGAGGCTACAGCGAGGTCGGCCAGTTGCGCGGGCTGCTTGCGATTTCGCCGGACCTCGACGAGACCGCCTACGAGCGGATTGGCTACGTCACCACACTGCAAGAGGCTAAGCAGACGTACGGCTACTGGTGGCGCAGGCGTTAGGTAGGCGCAGCGACTCCCCCTTGCCCTCCGCATGGCGCTAGACGCCCCAGTCAGTTCTGACGGTTGGCGTCGATCTGGTCGAAGTCGCCGTAGCCGTTGTACGACCCGCCGCCACCGGACCACTGCCACATCAGCGCATGCGGACTGGTGCTGGTGACGCCTCCGAAGAAGTGCGCGCACGTCGATGTGCCGGGCAGGCACCAGCCAGACGGTGGGTTCTTCAGGCTGGTGGTGCACGATTGGTAGGTCCATTCGTCGGTGTTCGGGATATAGGCGGCGCTGCCCGTCCCGAATATCTTGGCCCAGACATCGGGCGCTGAATAGACGCCTGGAATGTAGGGCGTGTTATTGCGGATGTAGT
>JBPYES010000598.1:0-5448 GCA_051984825.1 Jatrophihabitantaceae bacterium | reverse complement strand
GTGCGCGAAGGGATGCCCGCGCATGGCGTTGTGTTCCGCGGAAAGCGCTACGACACGGGCGAGCCGTTCGGATACGTCCGCGCCGTGGTGGAACTCGCCGCGCGACATCCGCAGCTGGGCGCACGGTTTACTGCGTGGTTGCGCGACTATGTGAGTGGGCTCGAGCGCGAGGAGTAGGCAGTGGCGAATGACCCACCAATGCGGTCGGTCGACGAACACCTGGCCAAAGTGCTGGACGGCATTGGCACGGTCGCGCCCATCGAGTTGCCCCTGCTGGAGGCACAGGGCCTGCTCCTCGCTGAGAACATCGTTGCGCGAGTGCCGTTGCCCGGCTTCGACAACTCCGCGATGGACGGGTACGCCGTACGCGCCGTCGACACGCGCGGCGCCAGTGAGGAACATCCGCTTGATCTGCCCGTTGTGGGCGACGTCGTTGCCGGGACGAAGAGCCGCAATGGCATGGGGCCCGGGCTCGCGATGCGGATCATGACTGGTGCGCCCATCCCCGCAGGGGCGGATGCCGTTGTCCCACTGGAGAAAACTGATCGCGGCCTCGCCCGGGTCAGGCTCACTGAGCCTGCGCACAGCGGAGACTGCCTGCGGCGCGCCGGCGAGGACCTGCCTGCAGGCTCCCAAGCTCTCGCGGCCGGCGCGGCGATCGGCCCGCAGCAGATCGCGCTGCTCGCGGCGATCGGACGCGAGCGAGTGCTGGTCCGCCCGCGTCCCCGGGTCATTGTGATTTCGACCGGCAGCGAGCTCGTCGAGGTGGGTCAGCAGCCCGGGTTCGGCGAGGTCCCTGACTCGAACTCCTACTTGCTGGCCGCAGCTGCACGTGACGCCGGCGCCGACACTTACCGAGCCGGAATCATCCCGGACGATCACAGCAAGCTTCTCGACGTCTTGGAAAACCAGCTGCTGCGCGCCGACATCCTGGTCACCACCGGCGGCGTCAGCATGGGAGCCTTCGACATCGTCAAGCAGGCGTTATCCGAACTCGGGACGGTGGAGTTCCTGCGCGTCGCGATGCAGCCGGGCAAGCCGCAGGGATTCGGCCATCTCGGCGACCACGTGCCGATCTTCTGCCTGCCCGGCAACCCGGTCAGCGCGCTCGTGTCCTTCGAGGTGTTCGTGCGGCCGGCGATCCGCAAACTGCTCGGCAAGCGCCAACTCCAACGCGCCACCATCCAGGCTGTTGCACTCGAAGGCGTCGAGAGCCCGCCCGGCGTGCGGCAGTATCGTCGCGGCGTGCTGCATCGCGAAGCGAACGACACGTACAGCGTGTCGTTCGTCGGGGGCGCTGGTTCGCACCTGATCGCCGCGATGGCCTCTGCGAACTGCCTGGTCGTGATTGACGAGGCGGTAACCGAGGTCGTCGCAGGCTCACGGACGACGGTCATCCCGCTGCTGCTGTCTCAGCGCTGAGCGATGGTCGCTCATCCTGGATGGCCCGCGGAGCTGGTCGCTGGCCCGGTTCGGCTGCGTGCGCCGCGCCGACGAGACGCGCGTGCCTGGAGCGAAGTGCGGCTGCGCAACGAGGAGTGGCTCTCGCCCTGGGAGGCGACATCGTCGCAGCGCTGGGCTGATCGGAATGCGATCGCAGCGTGGCCGCCACTGCTCGCGGCACTGCGCAAGGCGGCACGCGCCGGGAC
The DNA here is from genome assembly GCA_051984825.1 of Jatrophihabitantaceae bacterium. GTDB lineage: Bacteria > Actinomycetota > Actinomycetes > Mycobacteriales > Jatrophihabitantaceae > DASXRA01. The sequence continues at coordinate 3,799 of JBPYES010000598.1, read as the reverse complement.
GATGCTGCCGTTCGTCGTCACCTACGGCTCGCGCCTCGTCGGGCAGATGAACGTGTCTAACGTGGTGCACGGTGCCCTGCGTGGTTGCTCGGTCGGCTATTGGATCGATTCTGAGGTGGCCGGACGGGGTATCACGCCCACCGCGCTGGCCTTGGTGATCGACCACTGTTTCACCGGTGTCGGGCTGCACCGCGTCCAAGTGGACATCCGTCCCGAAAATGCAGCTAGCCTGAGGGTTGTCGAAAAGCTCGGGCTGCGCCGGGAGGGCTACTTTGAGCGATTCCTCGACATCGATGGCGCGTGGCGTGATCACATCGCATTCGCGATCACCGTCGAGGAGCTTGGCGGGCGCTCATTGCAGTCACGGCTGCGCACGCTGCCACCGATGCCGACGTGACATGTTGCTCGTCGCCGGCCGACACGCCGGGCGACGTGCGCCACGCCGGTCGCTCTGCTGGTTACGGTGTGTGAGCCTGTTACTGGTGTGACTGGAGGTGCGATGACGTCACCAATGCTGACGGTGCTCGTCCTCGCCGTCCTGTGGCTGATCGTGGTTGTTCCGATGATCGTCCGGCGCCACGATGATCGCGCCCACGAGCGGTCGGTCGAGCAGTTCGGCCGGTCGATGCGGGCGCTCACCCGTAGGCATGTCGCCCTGTCGCGGCCTGCCGTTCCACGTCGCGCCGACGTGGACGACACGCGCCAGGCCGTCCGCCGGGTCGCCGGCCCGCGGACGTCGCCGCGGATGACCGAGCCGCGGCCCGAACTGTTCGTGCCTGGAGCGCGTCCTGCCGCGCTCGCGCCTTCGATGCGCAGGCCCGTTCCCGCCGCGGAGGAGGCGCTGATGTACCCCGTCGACCGCACCGAGATGTCGCCGGCCAGGCTGCAGATGATGGTCCGCCGGCGGCGCTCGCTTGCCATCCTCGCCATCGGCAGCATCGCCACCTTGGTGCTCGCGTTCGTGTTGGGCGGCGTGCTGTGGGTACCAGCGCTGCTGTTCCTCGCCGGACTCGGCGGCTACGTCTATTTTTTGCGCAGCCAGGTGCTGCGCGACCGCGAACGCCGCGAAGCGCGCCAGGTCCGGGCGAGCGCCCATGGGCCGGTCAGCTACGACGCCACCGAAGACCCTGAGCCGCATGCCGCCGACTCGACAGTGCGCATCGACGACGACGATCTGGCCCTGCACGATCACGACACCATCGACCTGACCGGGCTCTATGCCGAGGAGACGTTGGCCCAAAGCGCGCCACAGCGCCGGGCAAGCTAGCGAAGCCCGTTCGCGCTCTTTCGCGCGCGATCCGCTTCGGCGATCTGCTCTGGCCGGGAGCGGAATCGGGGAGCGGCGCACCTGCTAGCCTTGGCAGTCGGCTCCGGATGTCCGGGGCTCCCGATTCGGGGCTGTAGCGCAGTCCGGTAGCGCACCTCGTTCGCATCGAGGGGGTCAGGGGTTCAAATCCCCTCAGCTCCACCAGCAAATCAGGGGGTTGTAGCCCTCCGAACGGAGCCACCAGGCGATCAGCACAGCAGCAAAGTACAGCAGCAGCTGTGGGTCGGGTCTGTGCGAGCCCGGTTGATGCTAGACATATCGTGTCGGTTCCTGGGCGACAGTTCGTGGACGCGGTTCCGGCAGGTGGGCGACTCCAGTTCCGGTAGGTGGGCGACACTTCTGTTCTCCTGCGCGGTGATCGGCGCGTCGGTCGCTTCGCTGCGGTCATTGGTGGTCGCAGCGAGGGGAGCCGGTCGTGCTGGTGGAGCTGGTCTGGTGGAGCGGCGGTATCAGGCCGTGCGGGAGGTGCTCGACGGCGCTTCGGTGACTGAGGTTGCCCGCCGCTATGGGGTGGTGCGGCAGACGTTGCATGAGTGGTTGCGTCGCTATGCCGCCGATGACGGCTTGGCGAATCTGGCCGATCGCTCGTCGCGGCCGTTGTCGTGTCCGCATCAGATGCCGGCGGTGGTCGAGGCGCGGGTACTCGCGTTGCGGCTGGCGCATCCGGGGTGGGGGCCGGCTCGGATCCGCTGGCAGCTCGAGCGGGAGGGTGTGGCGCCGCTGCCGGGCCGTTCGTCGGTGTATCGGGCGCTGGCGCGCCATGGCCTGGTCGCAGCTGTGCGGCGCAAGCGGCGCCGCTCGGAGTATCGGCGCTGGGAACGGGGCCGGTCGATGGAGTTGTGGCAGATGGATGTGGTGGGTCGCATCTATCTGGCCGACGGCAGCGAGTTGTCCGCGGTGACAGGCCTGGATGATCACTCCCGGTTTTGTGTCTGCGCGCGGCTGGTGGCCCGCGCGACGGCGCGGCCGGTGTGTGATGCGCTGGCGGCGGCGATCCGGCGCCAGCATGTGTTTCCGAAGGAAGGGCAATTGATGGTTTCGGGGTGTCCGCACGGGTTCACCCCGGCGCATAGAACCGCCCGCTTGACTTGTAGCACGGCAGTCCGCTAACCGCCGAGCCGCAGGGCCGTGAGCAGGACCAGAATGAGCGTCGTCGCCGCGAAGATGCCGTGTCCGAGCACGGCGGGTGGCGGGAAATGGTCCTCGGCCGCGTGACGTGGCGTGTAAGCGTGCCTGCCGCCAGCGCGCATGCGTCCACCGCTTAGCCACATCCCGAACATCGTGGCGCCGAGCGTGGCGACCGGTACCAGGACGGCAAGCGCGGCCCAGGCGAGTGGGTGCGCGTCGGTGGCCAGATATCCGATCCAGACGGCCAGTCCGCTGGCCGCCAGCCCGCCGTGGCCGAAGATGAGCGCCGGCGCGAATCGCGACTGCCGCTTCGCCTCTCGGCGCTGCAGCCCGCGGTTCGCAATCCAGGTTCTCAGCAGGTACAGGCCGACGGACGCGGCACACACCCAGGTCACCAATGCGGCGATCCTCACCGACTAATCATTGCCCGTCGGCGGGTATTCGCGAGCGACCCTCTCACGGCGCCCTCCTTGACGGACTGCTGATCTGACGCACCGCGGGCCGTTCCAGCGGCGCGACGAACCCGACGGCCATGCCATGGCGGTATGTCGCGTAGCCGCGAGTCCAGTGATCCCCTCGTCCAGGAAACGCGGACATCCCGCGCGGCAGCGAGGATGCTCCACCCCCTATCGCGCAACTCCATGAACCGCTGACGCTAGCCGACTGCGGACGCCGCCCCGGCCCCTTCGTCACACGACGGGACGATGACAACAGCACTCCCGAAATTTAGGAAATGCTGCGACCGTCGCTAACAACCACGTTGCCGACGACTGACGAAATTCAGCTTTGACAGAGCCGCTGCGACTCAGCGATAAGGACGATGGCGACCAGACCGAACGAAATACCCGAAGAGACTTTGAGGCTGTTCGCACAGCGGGCGCACAGCTTATTCTGGTGAATGACCGGTCGCGCGCACAGGATCGCGGCCTGGGACTCATCGGGGGAGGGACGGCCATGTCGGAGCGGCCCTGTTGCGTTGAGCGTGTCCGGTGGGCGTCATGGAGACTGACCCGGTGTTCATTCTGAAGTCTGCGGTGTCGTGTCCGGCTGCTGGATACCGCTTCCCGCGAGAGGTGATCGCGGTCGCGGTGCGCTGGTACCTGCGCTACGGGCTGTCCTACCGCGATGTCGAGGAGCTGCTGGCCGAGTGCGGCATCGGCGTCGACCACGTGACGGTCTACCGGTGGGTGCAGACTTTCACCTCGGAATTTATCGACGCCGCCCGACCTGCTCGCCATTGCGCGGGTGATCGATGGTTCATCGACGAGACTTACGTCAAGATCGCCGGACGCTGGACCTACCTGTACCGGGCGGTCGACCAACACGGCCAGGTCATCGACGTGC
>JBPYES010000597.1:0-8263 GCA_051984825.1 Jatrophihabitantaceae bacterium | reverse complement strand
CAGGCTGAGCCCTTTACGCCGGGCCGGCGCCGCCGCGAACGTCCACCGGTCGGCATCCGGGATGCCGCCGAGAACGACGCGAGCGCCCGGTCGCACCGCCTCGATCGCGACGGCGAGCGCTGCGTCCGTGCCGGCGAACTCGATCGCGACGTCGGCGTATGCATCTTTGATGGCAGCGTCGCCGGGCGGGACGGCGACCGCGCCTAGCGCCGCAGCGGCGTCCCGCCGATGCGCTAGCGGCTCGACGGCGAGCACTTGCGCGGCCCCGGCGCGCAACGCCAGTTGCACCGTGATCAGCCCGATCGGGCCGCAGCCCACGACGGCAACCGTGGACCCCAGCCGCACGTGCGCGAGGTCCATCGCATGCACGGCGACGCCGAGCGGCTCGAGCAATGCTCCGGCCACGTCGTCCAGGCCGGCCGGGAGCGGGTGCAGCCTTCCGGACGGCCAGGCCAGGTACTCACGCATCCCGCCGTCGGTGCTGCCGTGCCCGGCGAAAACGATGCGCTCACACAGGTTCGGGTTGCCGGCCCGGCACGGCTGGCAGGCGAAACACGGCACCGCCGGGTCGACTGCGACCCGCTGACCGGCAAGCGGACCGGCCACCACCACCCCGGCCATCTCGTGGCCCAGCACCAGTGGCCGGGTCAGCACCGCGTCACCGATGCCGGCGTCGGCGAACCAGTGCAGGTCCGAGCCGCAGATTCCTACCGCGCCGACCCGCACGAGGCTCTCACCGTCGCCCGGTACCGGCACCGGCTCATCGGAGAGTTTCATCCGGCCGGCACCGTACAGTCGGGCGACGTCCATTCACGGATAATTGCACCGAGCCGGAACCCGCGATGACGGACGTGGGCCCGGCTGCCCGCGCGCGTGCGTCAGCGGTGAGCACACGTTCCGGTGTGTGCACGCCTGAATGCTCGCCGTTTGCGCTATCAACCGCGCATATCAAGGGTCTGCTGAGAATCGCCTAGTGACTCTTCCCAATCGCGGGTTCAACTAATGTGATCGATAACTGGATGGCAATCCCGGAGAAGTGATGAGCATCAGCGAGCCAGCCGCGCGCCCGGCGATCATGCACGATGTCGCCCGCCTCGCCGGTGTCTCGCACCAAACCGTCTCCCGGGTACTGAACGGCCACCCCAACGTCCGTCCGGACACCCGGGACCGGGTGCTGCAGGCGATCCGCCAGCTCAACTACCGCCCGAACGCGCTGGCGCGCGGGCTGGTAACGCGCCGATCCCGCACGATCGGAGTGATCAGCTTCGATACCCGGCTCTTCGGCCCCGCATCGACACTGCTTGCCATCGAGCACGCCGCGCGGGTCGCCGGCTACGCCGTCACGATCAGCAGCCTCGCCGACCTGGACGCGTCGTCTGTCCGCTCCGCGGTCGCCGCCCTGGCGGCCCAGCCGGTGGACGGGGCCATCGTCATCGCGCCCCGCGAGGGTGCCGCCCAGGGACTGCGCGACTTGCGGCCAGGTCTCCCGCTCGTGGCGGTCGAGGCGGGCTACGGGGGCGAAACCCCGGTCGTTTCGGTCGACCAATTCGGCGGTGCCCAACTGGCCACGGAACATCTGCTCTCGCTCGGTCACCGCACGGTATGGCACATCGCCGGCCCGGCGGACTGGCTGGAGGCACGTGAACGCATCGAGGGGTGGCGGTCGAGCCTCGCCGATGCGGGCGCGGCGGCACCGCCTCTGCTGCGTGGCGACTGGAGCCCGGAGTCGGGTTATCGCGCCGGGCTCGAACTGGCCGAGCGCCCCGACGTGACCGCGGTCTTCGCGGCCAACGACCAGATGGCGCTGGGCGCCATGCATGCGTTTCACGAGCGGGGTATGCGCGTGCCCGCCAATGTCAGCATCGTCGGCTTCGACAACATCCCCGAGTCGGCGTTCCTCATCCCGTCGCTGACGACCGTGTACCAGGACTTCGAGGAGGTCGGACGACGTGGCCTGCAGCTGCTCGTCGACATCATGCACGGCGACCCGGAACACGTCGAGCTGCCAGGCCGGGTCGAGGCTGCCTTGGTCACTCGGCAGAGCTCGGCGCCACCGGTTCGCTGACCGCACGCAGTACGGCGGAGTTCACGGCCGCTCCGCAGGCGCATACGGGCGGGCCACCGTCCACAGTGGACGGTGGCCCCGTGCTCAACCCCGTGCTGCTATGCGGCCACCTCGGCGAGCGCATCAGCGGCCGGTTCCCGCACCGGCAGCGGGTTGGTGCGCGCTCTGATCATCAGCAGCGCCGCGACGACAGCGACCGCGCCGAAGACCGCTGCCGCCAGGAAGCCCATGGCCGAGCCGTGTGACTGGATCGACTGCAGCGCGTGCACTGCGGCCGAGTCCTGCCAGGCGGTGGCCGGCGCCTTGGGTCCACCGGCGTGCTCGACGTTCAGCTGCTGTAGGTGGTGGAGCGCAGTCGGGTCGCCGGCAAGATGGCCGGCCTGGGTCTTGCCGGCGTGACGCGCGGTCGTCGCGAACACCGTGGCCAGCACAGACAGCCCGATAGAGCCACCGACCTGCCGCCCGACGTTGAGCAGTGCCGAGGCGATGCCGGCATCGGAGTCGGCCACCTTCGAGACTGCGGTGGTGGTCAGCGGCACGAAGAGCATGCTCATACCGAGCGCGAGCACGATCATGCCGGGCAACAACTCACTCCAGTAACCGCTGCCGGGATCGACCCGGGCCAGCCACAGCAGCGACAGCGTCATCAGCGCACTGCCAGCGGTAAGGAATGTCTTGGCCCCGACCCGGTGGAGCAGCCGGGCCACGATCTGCGAGCCGATCGCGATCAGGAGCAGGAACGGCAGGTAAGCGACACCCGCCTTGAGCGCGCTGTATCCCATGACCTGCTGAAAGAAGAACGTCAGGAAGTAGAACATGCCGAACAGCCCGGCGCCCACCATAAGCATGATCAGGTTCGCGCCGGCCCGGCTGCGATTGTGGAACAGCCGCATGGGCATCATTGGGTGCTCGGCGACGAACGCCTCGATGAGCACGAACGCGATCAGCAACAGCCCGGCCACCGGGAACAACACGTAGGTCTGGCTGTTGTTCCAGCCGTCGCGCGCCGCGTGGATGAACGCGTACACCAGGGCCGCCATGCCGCCTACCGACAACGCCGCGCCGAGGAAGTCGAAGCCACCCTTGACCCGCTCACTTTCGCGCAGGTACCTGAACGCGCCCACCATGACCAAGACGCCGATCGGCACGTTGACGAACAACACCCACCGCCAGGTGGCGTATTCGGTCAGGATGCCGCCGAGCAGCAGGCCCAGCGCGCCACCTGCGCCGGACACCGCGGCGTACACCGCGAACGCCCGGTTGCGGTCCCTGCCCTCGTCGAAGGAGACGGTAATGAGCGATAGCGCGGTCGGCGAAGCGATCGCGCCGCCGATGCCCTGGACGGCGCGGCCGCCGAGCAACAACGGGAACGTGGTGGCGAGACCGCCGAGCAGACTGCCGAGCGAGAACAACGCCAATCCGATGATGAACATGCGCCGCCGGCCCAGTAGATCGCCGGCCCGCCCGCCGAGCAGCAGCAAGCCGCCGAACGCGAGCGTGTAGGCGTTGATCGCCCACGTCATGTCTGTCTGGTTCTTGTGGAAGTACTCCCCCATGTGCGGCAGGGCGATGTTCACGATGGTGGCATCCAGCACGACCATCAGCTGAGCACCGGCGATGATCAGAAGCATCAGGGTCGGGTGCATTCGGCGACCTGCTGCATGCGGACGCACTAGGTGGATTCCGTTCCGGGCCGTTGTCGCGCCGGCTCTATCTCTCGTGTTCAACATGGCTTCGACTCTTCGCGAGCGGCGCGCTGACGTCGTCCTGCAGGCGGAGCCTTTTGGCGCTGCGAACCGCGAAGCAGCGCCGCCCGCCGGCTACTCCCCCGGGAGTAGTCGAAAGTGTCGCCGCTCGGTGCAGGTGCATCGGCGGACCGGCGCTTAGGCTCGACGAATGCGCAGCGACAAGGGCTGGCGGCGCTTGTACGCCACCGGTTGGCTGGTCTCGGCTGCCGTCGGCAGCGTCATGTTCGGCATGTGGCAGCTGCACCTGCGAGAGGTCGAGCAACGCGCGGAAGAAGCGGAACGCACCCGGGACGAAGTGGCCCGCCGCCGCGCCGTCGAAGAACGCTTGCGTATCGCGCGCGAGCTGCACGACTCCCTGACACACAGCATCTCGGTGATCACCGTCCAGGCCGGCGTTGCCGTGCACCTGGCGCACAAGCGCGGCGAGGAGATTCCGGCAGCACTCCTCGCGATACAAGAGGCGAGCGCCGACGCGTCGCGAGAGCTGCGCTCAACCCTCGGCATGCTCCGCGCCGAGGACGACACGAGGGTCGGCCTTGAACACCTCCCCACGCTGGTCGAGCGCGCCTGCTCCGCCGGCGTGCCGACCACCCTGTCGATAACGGGACACCCTCGGGCGGTGCCCCCGGCGATCGCCACCGCGGCGTTTCGCATAGTTCAGGAGTCGCTGAACAACGTCGGCCGCCATGCCGGCGAAGCGTCGGCCTTCGTCACACTCCAGTACGGTGCGAGCACGTTGGCGGTGCAGGTCGATGACGACGGTGCCGGTCCGGCACCTGGGCAGCACTCCCGCGGGCTGGGCTTGATCGGAATGCGCGAACGGGTCGCAGAGCTCGGCGGCACCGTGCGGGCCGAACCGCGTGCCGGCGGCGGCTTCACCGTCCGGGCCGACCTCCCCCTTCAGACCACGCCGTGATCAGGACCCTCCTCGTCGACGACCAGCCGTTGATTCGCAGCGGGATTCGAGCACTCCTGGATTCCGAAGACGACATCGAGGTCGTCGGCGAAGCCGCTGACGGACAGGCCGGTGTGGAACTGGCCACGCAGCTGTGCCCGGACATTGTGCTGATGGACGTGCAGATGCCGATCATGGACGGTATCGAGGCAACGCGCCGTATCGCGCGCGACGAACGGCTCGCGGCAGCGCGGGTCGTGATCCTTACCAACTACGGGCTCGACGAATACGTGTTTCAGGCGCTCCGCGCAGGCGCGAGCGGCTTCGTCCTGAAAGACAGCAAGCCGGAAGAGCTGCTCCATGCGCTGCGGGTCGTCGCCGACGGCGACGCACTTCTCTCCCCCGCAATTACCCGTGCCCTGATCGGCGAGTTCGTCGCGCGACCACCCGACTCACAAACCGCAGGCGGGCTCGAGATACTCACCAACCGCGAACGCGAAGTTGTTGCCCAGGTAGCGCACGGGCTCAGCAACGACGAGATCGCGGCGGCTATGGTCATCAGCCCCACCACCGCGAAGACCCACGTCAGCCGGGCAATGACAAAACTGGGCGCCCGTGACCGGGCACAGCTCGTCGTGTTCGCATATCAGTCCGGCCTCGTCCATCCCCGGAACGCCAAGCATTAGCACTCAGCGATGGGGGTAACCGTCCACAGTGGACAGTCAGCCTCGATCGCTGCGGTCACGCACCTGTATAGCGCCGTCTAGCCCATCAGCTTCTGCACTGCACATGGGGATCAGGCCGGCCGCCGGCATCAGCAGCACATGCCGGTCCAAGCACTGCAACTTGACGTGCTCGATCGCGCCGTCCGTACTGGACAGCTGCGTTCGCCACAGCACCTCGGCCAGCTGGCCACAAGTTGGGCAACACACGATGTCCATAGGTCCCTCCCTCGCCAGCAGCGCGACTAGCGGTATTGGTATGACAGGAGGGAGGGCCTGCGAGCCTGATACACGGCGACCGAGCCGTGGCGTCCCGTCGCCTGCTGCCGCGACGACCGCCGTCATTACGGGCAATTAGGACGGGTCCACAACACAAGGCACGTGCGCGAAGTCGTGAGGTCACCCGTAGCGGACGATCCGCTAGGGACGGACGCTGTGATGGGGTCAGGCGTGGTCTTCTACGTCGTCATCTTTTCGTGCCTCGCCGTCCTGCTGGTCGTTGCGGGCGTGATGGTCGTGTCGCGCAACCGCCGGACGCTCCAGGCCGAGAAGCGGGAGGAGTCCGCCGCCGGCCATGCTCGCCGCCAGGAACGTAACGCGGCGCGTTCTCAGTCCAAGAAGGACCGGCGCAAGCGGCGCTGACTATGACAAATCGAGTGGCGCCGTATCCAGCGGTGTAAATCCGAACGGTCAGCCTTCTCGCGTTGCGGTGTCCGCTCCGTTCCACTCGCAGCCGCTGCGATGGCCCTCACTGATCATTGACCCGCAATCGGGGCATATAAGGTGCGCCCAGCAGGCCGGCTCACCACCCTGCTCGTAGTCCGCGGGCTCGACGGCGAGCCGGCTGTCGTCTGCAGGCGCACCGCGATCGGGTCGATCCTGCTCGCTCACAACGCGCTCCTCGTGATCGGCAACTTCATTGTGCTGGCACTCCCGCGCTTAGCCTGCTCCGGGAGCGAATCCCGGCAGGTTGGCGCCGAGCCATGCGACGACCCGTGGCAGTAGGTCGCGCCAGATACTCAGCCGATGTCCTGCGTGGGTGAGGATCAGCGCCTGGACGGACAGTGGTGCGCGGGCGACTGCGAGCAGTTTCGCCGAGGACGGGTAGGAGATCGGGTCCGAGTGGGAGGTCTCGATCCACATCGCGACCGGGGGCGCTTGACGCTCGGCGAGACCGATGAGGTCGTAGTAGTGGCCCTGGGCGCTGTCGGCGCTGAATGGGCGGTAGTTCTTCGAGAACTCGGGACGGAAGTAACCTCCGAGGACGACCGCGGCCGCGTACTGCTGCGGGTGCAGCATCGTCGCCAGTGCCGCGCACCATGCCCCGGCCGACAAGCCGATCGTCGCCCACCCGCCGCGGTTCGGCTGGACCCGGAACGTATGGCGCACCCAGTCAGGGACGTCGCGAGTGATCCAGGTTTCCACCTGCGGGTACCTGCCCGTGCCGTCGACGCATTCCGTGTCGACACCCGGCGGGAACTCAATCGTCGGCGAGACGATGATCGCCGGCGCCATCACGTGGTTGGCGGCGGATTTGTCCACCAGGCTGTTCAATCCCATCGAATCGAGCCACTGTGAGGGGTCGCCCGGATAGCCGTTGAAGGTTTCCAGCACCGGGTAGCGCCGCTTCGCGTTTGCCGGGTCGGCGTAACCCCTCGGCAGCGCCACGAGTATTTCGCCTTTCAGCCCGCTGCTGGGTCCGGTCACGACGTAGCGGGACACCCGATCGCCATTGGTCGCCGCGGCCGGCAGTCGCGGCAGGTCAGATGCCGCGGCGGCCCGGCCTGCGGGGGGCAGTGTCGCCTGGGCCGCTCGCGCCGCGGCGCCCCCGGCGAGCGCCGTCGAACCGCCATGACTGCCGAAGACGGCGCCGTGCAAGTCCGTCCAGTCGGCAAAGAACGTGAATTCGTCGTTCAACCCGACCGCCGCGGTGAAGACGACCAGAGCGTTGACGCCGAGTAGCAACAACGCCCGGCCGATGATCGGCTGTGGCCTTGACGCCGCGAGGCGTGGCCATAGCACCACGGTTGCGACGAATGCTGCAACCGTCACGAGCACGACGAGCAGCATGAAGACCGGGCCGGTCAGCGACAACTCATCCCTCCGATCGTTCTTCAGCGAGTGGCGGAACGATTCCATCGTGCCTCGCTTCACTGACTCACAGCCGCGGCGCCGTGGGACGCGCGACGATGCACGTGACGCCCGCGAGAGCCGCGTCCGGAATTGGTGAGGAGTGCGATGTCCGTCGTGCAGGGGCGCGGGCGGAGTGCCCCGTTGCGACGGGGGTGGACCCCGCTGGCCCGCGCGTGGGCTTGGTACCTCGACCACGCGCCGGGCCTGACTGCCGCGACCGCGACGTTGCTGGGGCTGGCCACGCTCGCGGAAGCGCTGCTGCCCCGTCACCGGGACCAGGTACAGGACATGGTCCCGGTCGTGCCGGTGCCGGCGAGCGCGACAGCGGCCGCAGTGGTCGCCGGGTCCGGGCTGCTGCTGCTATGGCTGGCGCGCGGGCTGCGCAGGCGCAAGCGGCGGGCGTGGCAGGCCGCGGTGGTGCTGGCCGCCGTGCGCAGCGCCGCGTACCTCTTCCATGACGAGCGACGGCCCGCCGAGGCTGCGATCACCCTGGTGCTACTGCTTCTGCTGCTCGGCGCGGCGACCAGATTCACCGCTAAGCCGGACCCGCGCACCCGATGGTTCGCCCTGGTCGTGTTCGTGCAATTCACCGCGGTGGCGATCTGCTACGGGATGGCGCTGCTGTACTTCTCGCGCCGGGTCGAGGGCCACCCGTCCTGGTCAGCGCGCAGCGAGGAGGTCCTGTACGCACTGTTTGGTG
>JBPYES010000596.1:0-10464 GCA_051984825.1 Jatrophihabitantaceae bacterium | reverse complement strand
CGTCTCCTCGATCGAGGTCGAGGACGTGATCACATCGCACCCCGCGGTGCGCGAGGTTGCAGTGATCGGCATCCCGGACCAGCAGTGGGGCGAGCTCGTCACTGCCCTCGTCGTTGCGAACGGCGTCACCGCCGACGACATCATCGAGCATTGCCACGCCTCGCTTGCGGGCTTCAAGTGCCCCAAGCGCGTCGAGTTCGTCGAATCCCTGCCCCGCACCGCGACAGGCAAGCTGCAGAAGTTCAAACTGCGCGAACCCTACTGGGCAGGCCAGGACCGCCAAGTGCATTAGTGACGACAGCGCTCGTGGAGAAAAGCGGAAGGCGACGTAAGCAAACGCAAGCACGGCGCGATGAGCGCTCGCGCGAAGAGCCCGCCGCCGCGACGGGGCCCGCCCGGCGGGCGCGGAGTGGCGCGAGGCACCCGCCCCTTGGGGCGGTGCCGGAGCGACACGCTCGGCGGATGTTATCGGTCGAATACCGTGACCTCGATGGCGTAGCCGTCGGCGCGGTACACGTGGTCGCCGAACTCGATCACTTGGCCGTCGACGTCGTAGGCGGTTCGCTGCATCGCAATCAGGGGCCGCCCCCGCCGTATCTTCAATAGCCGCGCCTCGCGCTGACTGGCGGCATGTGCGGTGATGCGCTGTTTGGCCACCAGCGGCTGCACGCCCCGCGAGCGGAGAATCCGGTACAGCCCGTCGCTCGCTAGCTGGTCCTTGGAGAGGTCCGCATACGAGGGCGGCAGCCAGTTGTGCATCAGCGCAAGCGGCCGCCCGTCCGAGTAGCGCAGCCGCTCGATGTAGACGAGCGGGGTCGAGGCGGGCACGCCGACAGCGGCCGCCGCCGTGGCGTTCACGCAGGCGGGGTCGAGCTTGAGCACCTCCGTCGTGGGGCTCTTCCCGGCGGCATCCAGGTCGTCGTAGAGGCTGGTGAGCTCCACCCGCCGGTGCACTTGAGAGCTGGCCACCTCGGTGCCATATCCCCGTTTTCGCACCAGCAACCCTTTGTCGACAAGCTCTTCGAGCGCGCGACGCATCGTGGGACGGGACAACCCGAGCGTGTCGGCAAGGTCGATCTCGTTCGGCAGCCGGTCGCCGGGCGCGAGGACGCCAGCGTCGATCGCCGCTTCGAGCTGCGCCGTCACTTGGAAGTACAGCGGTATCGGGCTGGTCCGATCGATGCGGATCGCAGGAACGGCCACGCGATACATCCTCAACACTTGTCAGCCGAATGTAAAGATGTCAGAACAAACTCTTGACAGGTCCGTTTCCCGGGCGGGACAGTCGTGGCAGCAGGCAGGAGGGGCATGCAGATGCGTATCGGGGTAGCCGGCGTCGGCCGCATCGGGGCATTTCACGCACGAAAACTGTCGGGCATGGTCGAGAGCCTCGTACTTGCGGATGCCCTGCCGGGTCGCGCGGCGGCCGTCGCTGCCGAGCTGGGCGTTGAGCACGTGGACTCCCCCGCCGACCTGTTCACCGCGGGCATCGACGGCCTTGTGATCGCTGCTGCCACAGGCGCACACGCGACGCTGATCCTGGGCTCGGTGGACGCCGGCATCCCGGTGTTCTGCGAGAAACCGGTCGCGCCCGATGCCGCCGGTACCCGCGCGGTCCTGGACAAAGTGCGCTCCTCCCCCGTGCCTGTCCAGATCGGCTTCCAGCGCCGCTATGACGCCGGGTTCACCGCGGCACGGGCGGCCGTGGCGAGCGGCGAGCTGGGCTGGGTACACACGCTGCGCGCCGGCACCCTCGACCCGGCCCCCCCGTCCCCTGAATACGTCGCCACGTCCGGCGGGCTGTTCCGTGACTGCAGCGTTCACGACTTCGACGCGATCCGCTGGGTCACCGGCCAGGAGGTGACCGAGGTATACGCGCTCGGCGCCAATCTCGGAGCGGCGTTCTTCCGCGACGTAGGCGACGTCGACACCGCCGGGGCGCTGCTCACCCTGACCGACGGCGGCCTCGCCCACGTCGCGGCGACGCGCTACAACGCCGCCGGCTACGACGTGCGACTCGAGGTGCTGGGCTCGCAGCAGAGCATTTCGGTCGGGCTGGACGATCGGCTGCCGCTGCGCTCTGCCGAGCCCGGGGTGAACTTCCCCGCTGGCGCCCCATATCCCATGTTCATGGACCGATTCCATGCCGCATACGTCGCCGAGCTGGCCGACTTCGCCATGATCGTGGCCGGCGATGCACAGCCGAGCTGTACTGTCTCTGACGCGCTCGAAGCGTTTCTCGTGGCCGAGGCGTGTGAACTGTCCCGGGCGGAGCACCGCCCGGTACGCGTGGACGAGGTCCGATGACGGCGTTCGACGTCATCACCATGGGCCGGGTGGGCGTCGACCTCTACCCGTTGCAGGTGGGCGTCGGCCTGGCCGACGTGACGTCGTTCGGCAAGTTCCTTGGCGGCAGCGCGACAAACGTCGCAGTGGCAGCGGCCCGTCATGGACGGCGCAGCGCGGTGATCACGCGCACCGGCAACGACCCGTTCGGCTGGTTCGTGCGGCGCGAGGTCGACCGCCTCGGCGTGGACAACCGATATGTGGGCACTGTCGCCGACCTGCCGACACCCGTGACGTTCTGCGAGATCTTCCCGCCGGATGACTTTCCCCTTTACTTCTACCGGTTTCCGAAGGCACCAGACCTGGTGATCAATCCGGAAGAGCTCGACTTGCAAGCCATCCGGGACGCCGGCGTCTTCTGGTCGACCGTCACCGGCCTCTCGGCACAGCCGAGCCGGTCAGCGCATCACGCCGCCTGGGAGGCCCGCGGTCGACGGCCACTGACGATTCTCGATCTCGACTACCGCCCGATGTTCTGGCCTTCGCGCGAGGCAGCGCGCGCCGAGGTTGCGAAAGCGTTACCCCACGTCACGGTCACCGTTGGCAACGTCGACGAGTGCGAGACGGCCGTCGGCGAACGTGAGCCGGTGCGCGCGGCCGAGGCACTGCTCGCCACCGGCATCGAGCTCGCAGTTGTCAAGCAGGGGCCGAAGGGGGTGCTGGCGCGGACCCGCGACGAGCTGGTCGAGGTGCCGCCGATGCCGGTCGACGTCCTGAACGGCCTGGGCGCCGGCGACGGCTTCGGCGGCGCGCTGTGTCACGGGCTGCTTGCCGGCTGGCCGCTCGAGCGGACGCTGCGTTACGCCAATGCGGCCGGGGCGCTCGTCGCATCGCGGTTGGAGTGCTCGACAGCGATGCCCACGCCGGACGAGGTGGAGGCGTTACTGGATGCTTGACTTCGAACGGCTGCGCGAAGTGCGCGCTCACCACCCGGGCGCCGTGGCCGAGGCGGCCGCCGCACGCGATCGAAGGGCGCTGCTGCGCCGCGACGGCCGGCTGATGATCGTCGCGGCAGACCATCCGGCCCGGGGCGCGCTCGGCGTGCGCGACGAGGTCGACGCGATGGCCGATCGGTACGACCTGCTCCGCCGGCTCACGATCACCCTGGAACGCCCCGGCGTCGACGGTGTGCTCGGAACCCCCGACATCATCGAGGACCTGCTCCTGCTCGGGGCGCTCGATGGCAAGATCGTGATCGGCTCGATGAACCGCGGCGGGCTGCAGGGCGCGACGTTCGAACTCGACGATCGGTTCACCGGCTACGACCCGGCGACCATCGCGGCGATGGGATTCGACGGCGGCAAGATGCTCGCGCGCATCGATCTCAGCGATGCCGGCTCGGTGGCCACGCTCGAGGCGTGCGGGCGTGCCGTCACAGATTTGGCGTCGCGCGGTCTGATGGCGATGATCGAGCCGTTCCTGTGCCGTCGTGCGGGCGACCGTGTGGTGAACGACCTGTCCGCCTTGGCAGTGCGCAACTCGGTCGCCGTGGTCAGCGGGCTCGGCGCGACCAGCGCATACACGTGGCTGAAGCTGCCCGTCGTCGACGACATGGATGTCGTCATGAGCGCGACGACACTGCCCACCCTGCTGCTCGGCGGCGATCCGTCCGGGGATCCGGAGCACACGTACACGCAGTGGAAGCGCGCGCTGCAGCTGCCCGGGGTTCGCGGGCTCGTCGTCGGACGCGCACTGCTGTACCCGCCGGACGGCGATGTCGCCGCGGCGGTGGACGCCGCCGTCTCTCTGGTACGGAGCATGCCGTGAACCTGCACCGACGCGCCGTAGAAACGATCACCCCGGAGGACGCGGGCTGGGGCTATTCGGGGCTGCGCATCATCAGGTTGGCGGCCGGTGGCGAATACCGCGGCGACACCGGCCCGGACGAGGTCGTGGTGCTCCCGCTGGCCGGGTCGTGCACCGTCGAGGCAGGCTCCGACGGCGCGGCGCTGGCCGGGCGCGACAACGTGTTCGAGGCGGTGAGCGACCTCGCATACGTACCCCGGAGCACGCGGCTGACGATCACGTCGGAATTGGGCGGCCGATTCGCGCTCGCCACGGCACGGGCACGGCGGGCGTTGCCGTTTCGGTACATCGCCGCGAAGGACGTGCCGATCGAGCTGCGCGGCGCCGGCAACTGCTCGCGGCAAGTGATCAACTTCGCAACACCCGACGTGCTGGACGCAGACCGGCTGATCGCATGCGAAGTGATTACGCCGAGCGGCAACTGGTCGTCGTACCCGCCGCACAAGCACGACGAGGACCGTCCCGGAGTGGAGACTCCGCTCGAGGAGATTTACTACTTCGAGGTGGCCGGCGGCGGCATGGCCTACCAGCGCGTGTACGGGCCGGACATCGACGTGTTGGCCGAGGTGCGCAGCGGCGACGCGGTGCTCATCCCCCACGGCTGGCACGGACCGTCCATGGCAACGCCCGGCTACGACCTCTACTACCTCAACGTGATGGCCGGGCCGGCTGAGCGCACGTGGCTCATCTGCGACGACCCGGCGCACGCCTGGGTGCGCGACACGTGGGCGAACCAGGTCGTCGATCCGCGGCTGCCGATGACGGAGGCGCCGGGATGAAGCTCACGGTGGCCCAGGCGATCGTCCGCTTCCTCGGGGCGCAGCGCAGCGAGCGCGACGGCGTCGAGCACAAGCTGTTCGAGGGATGCTTCGGCATCTTCGGGCACGGCAATGTCGCGGGAATCGGCCAGGCCCTGCTCGAGGCCGAACTGGCCGGTGCCACTACGTTGCGCTACTACCAGGCGCGCAACGAGCAGGGCATGGTGCACGCTGCCGCGGCGTTCACGCGGATGCGCAACCGGCTGTCCATGCTGGCGTGCACGTCGTCCATCGGCCCGGGCGCGACCAACATGGTCACGGGTGCTGCGCTCGCCACGATCAACAGGCTACCTGTACTTCTGCTGCCCGGCGATGTGTTCGCTACGCGGGTCGCCAACCCGGTGCTGCAGGAGCTCGAGGATCCGCGTTCCGGCGATGTCTCCGTTAATGACGCCCTGCGTCCGGTGTCACGCTACTTCGACCGGGTGTGGCGTCCCGAGCAGCTGCCCAGCGCGCTGCTTTCCGCGATGCGGGTGCTCACCGATCCGGCCGAGACGGGCGCAGTCACCGTTGCGCTTCCGCAGGACGTCCAGGCGGAGGCATACGACTGGCCGGACGAGCTGTTCGCACCGCGTTTTTGGCACATCGCCAGGCCCGTGCCCGAGCCGGCAGCACTGGCCCGGGCCGTCAGCGCAATCCGTGCCGCGCGACGGCCGCTCATCGTGGCCGGCGGTGGCGTTATCTACTCCGAGGCGACTGACGTACTGCGGGCATTCGCCGAGGCAGCGGGCGTCCCTGTAGCAGAAACCCAAGCGGGCAAAGGCTCCCTGCCCTATGACCACCCACAGGCCATGGGGGCGGTCGGCGCCACCGGGACGACTGCCGCGAATGCGCTCGCTCGCGAGGCCGACGTCGTCATCGGCATCGGCACGCGATACAGCGACTTCACGACTGCATCGCGAACGGCGTTTCCCCGTGCGCGGTTCGTGAACGTCAACATCGCGGCATTCGACTCGGCCAAGCATGCGGGCCTGGCGGTCACCGCCGACGCACGGGAAGCGCTGCGCGCACTGCACCGGGCACTCGAGGGCTGGACGGTGGCAGCCACCTACCGCGAGGACGCCGCCCGCCGGGCCACCGACTGGGACGCCGCGGTGGAGCTCGCTTACCACCTCGGCAACAGGCCACTGCCGGCACAGTCCGAAGTGCTCGGCGCGGTGAACGAGGCAAGCGCTCCGCGCGACGTGGTCGTCTGCGCCGCCGGCTCCATGCCCGGCGACCTGCACAAGCTGTGGCGCACCCGCGACCCCAAGGGCTATCACGTCGAATACGGCTACTCGTGCATGGGCTACGAGATCGCCGGCGGCCTCGGCGCCAAGCTGGCCGCACCGGACCGCGATGTGTTCGTCCTGGTCGGCGACGGCTCGTACTTGATGATGGCGCAGGAACTCGTCACCGCTGTCCAGGAACAGCTCAAGCTGATCGTCGTCCTGGTGCAGAACCACGGCTTCGCGTCCATCGGCCGTCTCTCCGAGTCGCTCGGCTCCCAGCGCTTCGGCACCGCGTACCGCTACCGCGACGCGAGCGGCCGGCTCACCGGCGAGACGCTCGCCACGGACCTCGCAGCCAATGCGGAGAGCCTCGGTGCGGATGTCCTGCGTGCACATACCGTCGACGAGCTGCGCGCCGCGCTCGCCAAGGCGCAGGCGTCCGACCGCACGACCGTCGTGCACATCGAAACCGATCCGCTGATCGACGCGCCGAGCAGCGAGGCGTGGTGGGACGTGCCGGTCGCCGAGGTGTCCGCGCTCGGCACCACCCGAGCGGCCCGCGAAACGTACGAGCAGAACAAGCGCGCGCAGCAGCACTATCTCTGAGGAGCAACATGAGGACCATTCAGCATTGGATCGGCGGGAATCTGACGACGGGCGTCTCCGGTCGCGTCGCGCCGGTGTGGAATCCCGCAACGGGCGAGCAGCAGGCAGAGGTATTGCTGGCCGAAAAGGCCGACGTCGACGCCGCCGTCGGCACAGCCGCGCAGGCGTTCGAGCGCTGGCGCGACTCCTCCCTGTCGAAGCGGTCCGCCGTCCTGTTCGCGTTCCGGCAGCTGGTATTCGAGTACCTGGACGAGCTTGCGGCGACCATCTCCGACGAGCACGGCAAGGTGATCTCCGATGCCCGTGGCGAGGTGCAGCGCGGGCTTGAGGTCGTCGAGTTCGCCTGTGGTATCCCACAGTTGCTCAAGGGCGAATTCTCCGACCAGGTGTCGTCCGGCGTCGACTCGTACAGCTTCCGGCAGCCGCTGGGTGTAGTCGCCGGAATCACGCCGTTCAACTTCCCGGCCATGGTGCCGATGTGGATGCACCCGATTGCCATCGCCTGCGGCAACACGTTCGTGCTCAAGCCCAGCGAACGCGATCCCTCAGCCTCGCTGTACGTTGCGCAGCTGTGGCAGCAGGCGGGTTTGCCCGACGGTGTGTTCAACGTGGTGAACGGCGACAAGGTCGCGGTCGACGCACTGCTCGACTCGCCTCGTGTCGCGGCGGTGAGCTTCGTCGGGTCGACGCCGATCGCCCGCTACGTCCATGAACGCGCCACGCTGAACGACAAGCGAGTGCAGGCGCTGGGCGGGGCGAAGAACCACGCGGTCGTGCTGCCGGACGCCGACCTGGATTTCGCCGCCAGCCACCTGACGGCTGCCGCCTTCGGATCGGCCGGCCAGCGGTGCATGGCGATCTCCGCGGCTGTCGCCGTCGGAGCGGCCGGCGATCCGCTGGTCGCCCGGCTCAGGGACAACGCGGCCACGGTCAAGGTCGGCCCCGGGCGGGACGAGTCCAGCGAGATGGGCCCGGTCGTCACGGCGGAGGCACGCGACCGCATCGTCGGCTTCATCGATTCGGCCGAGAAGCAGGGCGCGACGCTGGTTGCTGACGGCCGGAACCTCAATATCGACAAGGGGTTCTTCGTAGGACCGACGGTCCTCGATCACGTCACCCCCGATATGGACGCCTACCGGAACGAGATCTTCGGCCCGGTGTTGTCGGTCAGCCGCGTCGACACCGTCGACGACGCGATCGCGTTCGTCAACGCCAATCCATACGGCAACGGCACGGCGATCTTCACGTCGAGCGGCGAGGCCGCGCGGCGATTCCAGCGAGAGGTCACCGTCGGCATGATTGGCATCAACGTGCCCATCCCGGTGCCGATGGCTTATCACTCGTTCGGTGGCTGGAAGGACTCGCTGTTCGGTCAGTCGCCCATCCACGGCCCTGAGGGCGTTCGCTTCTACACCCGCGCGAAAGTCGTCACTGCGAGATGGCCCCACGTAGCGCACGCGGTGGCCGCGAGCTACCACTTCCCCACCGCCACCTGAAAGGGGCAGCAGATGAGACGCACCTGGTTAGTCGCCGCGGCGGTCATCCCGATGCTGGTCGTGTCCGCGTGCAGCAGCCGCAACGCGGTCAACAAGCCGCACAACCAAGCAGGTGGCGGCAAGGGTGGCTACGGCTACAAGATCGCCGTGGTGACGCACGGCAGTGTCGGTGATGCGTTCTGGACCATCGTTCAGAACGGCGTCAAGCAGGCCGGCAAGGACATGGGCGACAGCGTCACCTACGAGAGCGACGGCGACCCGACCAAACAATCCGCCCTGATCGACGCGGCGGTGAACGCCAAGCCGGACGGGCTGGTCGTCTCGATGGCCAACCCGCCGGCGCTCAAGGCTGCCATCGATCGGGCGGTGAAGGCCGGCATCCCGGTGATCACGATCAACTCCGGGGAGGCCGAGTCCAAGGCCTACGGTGCGCTTTCGCACATCGGCCAGGACGAGGTCGTCGCCGGGCGCGCCGTCGGTACCCAGCTCAAGACGGACGGCGTGCACCACGCCATCTGCGTCATCCAAGAAGCCGGCAACGTCGGCCTCGAGCAACGCTGCGATGGCGTCAAGCAGACCCTCGGCGGCACCGTCACGAACATCCAGGTCGACAACAACAACCTTCCGGCCGCGGCGACGATCATCAAGACCAAGCTCCAGTCCGACACGTCGGTCGACGCCGTTGTGACGCTCGGCGCGCAGGTCGCACAGGTCGCCGAGACCGCCATCTCGCAGGCGAACTCCAAGGCTGAGCTCGCCACCTTCGATCTGAACGGTGACGTTGCCAAGGCAATCGAGCAGGGCAAGATCGCCTTCGCGGTCGACCAGCAGCCCTACCTCCAGGGCTACCTGGCAGTCGTCATGCTGACCCTGTACAAGTCGAACCTGAACGTGCTCGGTGGCGGGCAGCCGGTGCTGACCGGCCCGACGCTGATCACGAAGCAGAACGCCGCAGCCGTCGCGCAGCTTGCCGCCGGAGGCACCCGATGACC
This sequence comes from Jatrophihabitantaceae bacterium, assembly GCA_051984825.1. GTDB lineage: Bacteria > Actinomycetota > Actinomycetes > Mycobacteriales > Jatrophihabitantaceae > DASXRA01. The sequence continues at coordinate 1,189 of JBPYES010000596.1, read as the reverse complement.
GCCGCGACCGCTCGCGTCGACGAGCGCGTCGCCCACGTTGGAGCACTGCGCCGACTACTGCTCAAGCCGGAACTCGGCGCGCTGGTCGGCGTCATCGTGATCTTCGTATTCTTCGCGGTGCAGAGTGACGTGTTCCGCTCATGGAGCGGCGCGGCCAACTGGCTGGACGTCTCCTCCGCATTGGGCCTCATGGCGGTACCGGTCGCGCTGCTGATGATCGGCGGGCACTTCGACCTGTCGGCGGGCGTGCAGACAGCTACTGCCGGGCTGGCGACGGGCATCATGACGACGTATTGGGGACTAAACCTCTACGCGTCGTGGGTGGTGTCGCTCGCCCTCATGCTGACGATCGGGTTCATCAACGGATTCCTGGTAACCCGCACCGGCCTGCCCAGCTTCATCATCACGCTGGGCATGTTCCTCGGCCTACAAGGGCTCAACCTGGGCGTCACCAAGCAGGTCACCAACCAGGTCCAGATCAGCAATATCGATCTCGTCCCGGGCTACCACGCGCTGAACAACATACTGGCCAGTACGGTGACGATCGGCGGCGCAAAGTTCCCGATCGCGATCATCTGGTGGATCGGCTTCACAGCGGTCGGCTCGTGGCTGCTGCTGAAGACACGGTTCGGCAACTGGATCTTCGCAACGGGCGGCGACCCGAACGCCAGCAAGAACGTCGGCGTACGCACCGGCCGCACCACAATCGCGCTGTTCATGATGGTGTCGTTCATGGCGTGGTTCGTAGGCAACACACAGTTCATCCGGTTCACGTCCATCCAGGCGCAAAGCGGTATCGGGCAAGAGCTGTACTACATCGCCGCAGCGGTGATCGGGGGCTGCCTGCTCACCGGCGGATTCGGGTCGGCCATCGGCGCATCCCTCGGCGCGTTGATCTTCGGCATGACCGAGGTAGGTATCGTCAACGTCGGCTGGAACTCCGACTGGTTCAAGCTGTTCGTCGGCGTGATGCTGCTGCTTGCCGTGCTTGCCAACCAGTTCACCCGCAGGCTCGCCGAGCAGTCGAGGAGGTAGCCATGACCGATGTCGAGGTACGCGAAGTCATTGAGCCACCCAAGGCTGACGTGCCGATGCTGGAGATCCGCAATATCACGAAGATGTTCGGCAGCGTCATCTCGTTGTCCGACATCTCGACCACGGTCCGAAGCGGTCAGGTGACCTGCGTGCT
>JBPYES010000595.1:0-9692 GCA_051984825.1 Jatrophihabitantaceae bacterium | reverse complement strand
GACACCGACTTCACGTGGTCCGAGTTCGTGCGTCGCAACAACGACGAATTGGTTGCCAGCTGGGGCAACCTCGTTAACCGCACAATCTCCATGACCGCGAAGAATCTCGGTGAGATCCCGGCGCGGGGCACCCTCACCGATGCCGATGCTGCTCTGCTTACGCGAGCGCAACAGGCATTCGGCACGGTGGGTGACCTCTTGGCCCGATCCCGGCAGAAGGCGGCCATCACCGAGGCGATGGGCGTGGTGGGCGCCGCGAACAAGTACCTGTCCGACATGGCGCCGTGGAAGCTGCGTAGCGAGGACCCGGAGCGGATGGCGACGGTGCTGCACGTCGCGCTTCAGGTGGTCGACGACTGCAAGACACTCCTCACACCGTTCCTGCCCTCGTCGTCGTCGAAGGTGCATGCGCTGCTCGGCGGTACCGGCGAATGGGCGGCCATGCCGGACCTCCTCGAGGTGGATGAGGAAACCGCGGCCGGGTCGCCCTCCTATCACGTGCTGACCGGTGACTACGACACGGGCGCTCGGTGGCAGTCGACGCCGATCGAGGCCGGGCGCCCGATAGCGCCGCCGAGGCCGGTGTTCACGAAGCTCGACCCGTCCGTGGTGGACGAGGAGCTGGCCCGGCTGGCCGACTCGGCCGGTGTCTGACGCCGCCGGCCCGCCGGCCTTGCCGGCACCCGCATTCGATGCGCACTGCCACCTGGACGCGATGGCGCATCGAGCTGGCGTCGAGCCCACCCGCGAGTTCGTGGCAAGCGTCATGGCGAAGGCGCGCACCGTCAACGTCACCCGTGTGATCACCGTCGGCGACACGCTTGCCTCCTCGGCGTGGTGCGCGCAGGCCGCACACGAGCACCCGGACGTGTATGCCGCCGTGGCCGTGCACCCCACCGAGATCACCGGCCTGACCGACGCGGGTTACGCCGAACTGGAACGCCTCGCTCGCGACCCGCGGGTGGTCGCAGTCGGGGAGACGGGGCTCGACTATTACTGGGATCGCACCGCCCCCGAAGAGCAGCAGGAGCACTTCCGGCGGCACATTGACCTGGCGAAGCGTGTCGGCAAGCCGCTCATGATCCACGACCGGGATGCGCACGACGACGTCTTGCGGATCTTGCGCGAGGCAGGGCCTCTGGACCGGGTGGTTTTCCACGCATTCTCCGGAGATGTGGCAATGGCGCAGGCGTGCGTACGCGCCGGATATGTCCTGTCCTTCGCTGGCGTGGTCACTTTCACAAACGCGCCACGGGTCAGAGAAGCCGCAGCCTCAGTTAACGCGGATCAAATCTTGGTCGAAACGGACGCCCCCTTCCTCGCCCCACACCCTTTCCGCGGACGCCCCAACAGCCCATATTTACTAGCCCAAACGCTGTTGACCTTGGCCGCCGTTTTGGACGTCGATCTGACCGACTTGTGCCACGCGATGGCCCGGACGGCGTACACGTTTTTTGGGTTCGACTTAACGTAGACCTCATGTCATGAACTGGCCGCGGACTTGGCGGCTCGTTGAAAGCGCAGTTACCGTCCCTTGACTTTGCCTGGACTGGTTCCAGGTTTGGTCTAGCCAGCGTCAAGCAGACGGTGCGCGATCGACGAAAGGAGGTCCCAAAGTTGCGTCGCAGCGTCAAGTACGCCGTCGCCGGCTTTGCCTTAGCCGGTGTCGTCGGGGGGACAGTCGCCTGGGCGGCCACTACCGACGACACCAAGACTGTGAACCTAAAAATTGACGGCGAATCACAGCAGCTCCACACCACGGCGAAGACCGTTGGCACCGCCCTCGACAAGGCGGGCTACCCGGTCGGAGCGCACGACGTGGTGGCACCAGCGGCGACGGAGAAGGTGCACAACGGCGAGGAGATCGTCCTCAAACGAGGGCGGCTGCTGCACCTTACGGTCGATGGCAAGGAACGAGATGTCTGGGTAACGACTCCAACGGTGGAGGACGCGCTAGCCCAGCTCGGCTATTCGATGGCGGACTTCTCCTCTGTGTCGCGTGACAAGCGACTGCCGCTATCTCCGACCGCGATCGAACTCAGGTCGCCGAAGCAGATCACGATCATTCATGATCACAAGAAGCAGACTGTCACCACGACCGATGCGACGGTTCGGCAGCTGCTGACTGACCTGCGCATCAAGGTTGATGGGGATGATCGGCTCACCCCGACATTCACAGCCGTGCTGAAGAACCGCACGGAGATCCTGCTCCAGCGGGTCATTCACAAGTACCTCGTGCAGCGCCAGTCGATCGGGTTCTCGACGAGGTATCAGCAGGACTCGTCCATGTACAAGGACCAGAGCGACGTGGCTCGCGATGGACAGTCCGGCGTTGCCGCGATCAAGTACGCAGCCGTCTACGTCGACGGAAAGCTCGCAAGCAAGACGGCTGTCGCGCGTACGATCGTTGCCTCTCCGGTCGCGAAGATCGTGAACGTCGGAACCCAGGAACGTCCGCCGCCCCCGCCGCCGAGTTCTGGTTCGGGCTCGGGTTCGGGTTCGGGCTCGTCGTCCGCACCGCCGGATACGAGCGGGCTGAACTGGGACGCTGTTGCCAACTGCGAGTCCGGTGGGAACTGGCACATCAACACCGGAAACGGGTTCTACGGCGGACTCCAGTTCGACTACAGCACCTGGCTCGCCAACGGCGGCGGCCAGTACGCGTCCCGTGCCGACCTGGCGAGCCGCGAGCAGCAGATCGCGGTTGCCAATCGTGTCTACGCCGCGCGGGGTTCGAGCCCTTGGCCAGTCTGCGGTCAGTACTTGTAAGCCGCTCGTAGATGGCCTGCTAACAAAGGCAAAACCTTCGATCCCGGCAACTACGTGTCGCCATGCCGCGACTCGCAGTTGCCGGGATTGAGCTTTGTTGGCCCGGCACGCTAGGGTCTGGCTCCATGCTGCGGGGGGAGCGCATTGCGCACGACTTTGGGACAGGAGAGCATTTGTGCGTCGCAGCATGAAGTACGGCTTGTACGGTGCCGTACTCGCCGGCGTGGTGGGCGCGACAGTCGCCTGGGCTAACGTCGACAAGACCGTCACCTTGCGCGTCGATGGCCAGGTGGAGAAGGTTCACACGGTCGCCGGCAACGTCCGTGGTGTGCTCCTCGTGGCGCGCTATCCGGTCGGAGCGCACGACGTCATCGCTCCAGCGTTGGACGCCCGCGTTCACAACGGCAGCGAGATCGTCTTGCGGCGCGGCCGACTGCTGCGCCTGAACGTCGACGGCATACCGCGCAGTGTCTGGGTTACCGCGCCGACTGTCGCGGAGGCGCTCAGCCAGCTCGGCTATCCGGACGGGGACTACTCGTCCGTATCGCGTGACCAACGCCTCCCGCTCTCGCCGACCGCCATCACGCTGCGCCGCCCCAAGACGGTGGAGGTCATCGCTGACGGCCACGACCGCATGGTGACCACGACGACACCGACCGTGGCGACGCTCCTGGCCCAACTCGGCATCGCCGTCGGCCCACAGGACATGCTTTCCGCTGTGGCGAATTCGCCGCTGCGCGACGGCGAGACCATCGACGTCACCCGGGTGCGCTCCAACAACGTGGTCAAGAACCACCCGGTGCCGTTCCCGACGCAGCGCGTCGGCGATTCGACGATGTACGTCGGGGACAGCCAGCTCGTGCGCAACGGCAAGAACGGCGTCGAGGCGGTCACGACTGCCACGGTGTACGTCGACGGCACGGTCGTCGGCAGAACGATCGTCAAACGGGTGGTGACGACGCCGCCGATCGCGGAGATCGTGAAGGTCGGCACGAAGCCCAAACCCGCCCCACCGGCGCCGGTGATCAACGTTGATCCCGGCTCGGCGCAGGCGATTGGCAAGCAGCTTGCCGCACAGCGCGGTTGGGGCGCCGACCAATTCAGCTGCCTGTACCAGCTCTGGAACAACGAAAGCGGCTGGAGCCTGGACGCCGAGAACGCGAGCGGCGCGTACGGAATCCCGCAGGCGCTGCCCGGGGACAAGATGGCGGCGTACGGCTCCGACTGGCAAACCAATCCGTCGACGCAGATCAAGTGGGGTCTGTCCTACATCGCGGGCAGATACGGGACGCCCTGTGACGCGTGGAGCTTCTGGCAATCCAACGGCTGGTACTAGCCGCCGGCCCGTCCTATAGCCGATGATCTTGGATTTGTGGCTGGTATTCGACAGAAATCCAAAGATCATCGCGTGAGGCGAGACGGCCCGTGAGCGGCGTCAGCGCGTTGCTCGGGCCTGCCGAGATCCGCAGCCTGGCTGCGCAGCTCGGGGTTCGCCCTACGAAGGTGCTCGGGCAGAACTTCGTGCACGACGCGAACACCGTGCGCCGCATCGTCCGCACCGCAGCGCTGTCGGCGGACGACGTGGTGCTCGAGGTCGGCCCCGGGCTGGGCTCGCTGACGCTCGGTCTGCTCGAGGCGGGGCCCCGCGTGGTCGCTGTCGAGATCGACCCGGTGCTGGCCGCAGCGCTGCCGGACACCGTGGAGGCACGTGCCCCCGACTCCGCGGGGCGCCTCACCGTCCTCGTCGCGGACGCGCTGCGCCTGGAGCGCCTGCCCGACCCGCAACCCACCGCATTGGTGGCCAACCTGCCGTACAACGTCGCGGTGCCGGTCGTGCTGCACCTGTTGGAGCTGCTGCCGACGCTGCGCACCGGCCTGGTGATGGTGCAGGCGGAGGTCGCCGAGCGGTTGGCCGCTTCGCCGGGCACGAAGGCGTACGGCGCGCCGAGTGTCAAGGTGGCGTGGTACGCCGCCGCGACCCGGGCGGGCGCCGTGCCGCGGACGGTGTTCTGGCCGGTACCGAACGTCGACTCGGGACTGGTCCGGCTCACTCGGCACGCCCCGCCGGACGGTGTGGCGAGGCAGGACGTGTTCCAGGTGGTCGACTACGCATTCGCGCAGCGCCGCAAGATGCTGCGCTCGGCATTGGCACCCTGGGCAGGCTCGCCGGCCGCGGCGGTGGAGGTGCTACGTGAAGCCGGCGTCGATCCGACCACCCGCGGCGAGATGCTGGACGTCGCCACCTTCGCGCGGATCGCGGCCGCCCGGGCTGCGTTGTAGCGCGCCACCTACCTGAAGTTGTCCGTGTGTCGTGTCGTGGCAGCGCCGCGACACGCGGACAACTGTTATGAGCGGCCGTCGAACAGGCTGGTCACCGAGCCGTCCTCGAAGACCTCGACAATCGCCTGAGCGATCATCGGAGCGATCGACAGCACGGTTAGCTTGTCGAACGCCTGCTCCGGACGGATCGGCAGCGTGTTGGTGACGATCACCTCGGTGATCTTGCTGTTCTTGAGCCGGTCCGTCGCGGGCGGCGAGAAGATGCCGTGAGTGGCGGCGATGATGACGTCCGTGGCGCCGCTGTCGAAGAGCAGGTCGGCAGCCTGGCTGATCGAGCCGCCGGTGTCGATCATGTCGTCGACGAGCAGGCAGGTACGCCCGGCCACTTCACCGACAACCCGGTGCGCGACGACCTTGTTCGGGACGTCGGGGTCACGGGTCTTGTGCACGAATGCGATGGGGCGCCCGCCCAGCCGGTCGGCCCACTGCTCGGCGGCCCGCACCCGCCCCGTGTCGGGGGACACCACGATCAGGTCGTCGACCGGGTACTTCTCCCGGACGTAGTCGGAGAGCAGCGGCAGCGCGAACAGGTGGTCGACCGGACCGTCAAAAAAGCCCTGAATCTGTGCCGTGTGCAGGTCGACTGCCATTAGGCGGTCCGCGCCGGCGGTCTTGAACAGGTCGGCCATCAAGCGCGCGGATATCGGCTCGCGCCCGCGGTGCTTCTTGTCCTGGCGCGCGTACGGGTAGAAGGGCATGACGACGGTGATCCGCTTCGCCGACGCGCGCTTGAGCGCGTCGCACAGGATCAGGCTCTCCATGACCCACTGGTTGATGGGGGTCGTGTAGGACTGGATGACGAAGGCGTCGCTGCCGCGTACCGACTCGTTCGGCTTGATGAACGTCTCGCTGGCCGGGAAGTCGATCGCCGTCGTCGGGGTGACCGTGATGCCGACATCCTTGGCGATCTCGTCGGCCAGCTCCGGGTAACCGCGCCCGGACAGCAGCACCAGCGTTTTGCGTGCGGACAGATGTCCCGTGGACAGGTGTCTCCTGCTCATGCGTTGTCGTCCCCTTCGGCGCGCTCAGCGGCCTCGGCGGCTGCGGTGCCCGGCCGCTTCCGTCTTACCCAGCCTGGCACGTTTTCCTGCCGCGCGCTCGACCGGGCCAAGCCTCCTGACGGGACGTCCTTCACGACGACGGAGCCCGCGGCTGTGTATGCGCCGTCGCCGATGTCCACCGGCGCGACGATCATGCTGTCCGACCCGATGCGGACGTGGTCGCCGACCGTGCTCCGGTGCTTGGCCACTCCGTCGTAGTTGACGAATACCGTTGCCGCCCCGATGTTGCTCTGCTCGCCGATCGTGACATCGCCCACATACGACAGGTGCGGCACCTTCGTCCCGGCGCCCACCTCGCTGCCCTTGACTTCGACGTACGTGCCGACGTGCACGCCGTCGTGCAGCACCGTGCCGGGGCGCAGGTAGGCGAACGGGCCGATCGTGACGTCGGCGCCGATCACCGCCTGCCGGCACACCGCGCGCTCCACGGTGGCCCCGGGGCCGACGGTGGTGTCGACGAGCGTCGTCTGCGGGCCGATCACCGCACCGGCGGCAACCGCGGTCGTGCCGTGCAGGTCGACGGACGGCAGCACGGTGACATCGCGCTCGATCGTGACGTCGGCATCGACCCACGTGGTGGCCGGATCGACCACGGTCACCCCGGCGCGCATGTGCGCGTCGAGCAGCCGGTCGTTGTAGCGGCGGTGGGCGGCGGCGAGCTGGACGCGGTCGTTCACGCCGGCGGTCTCGTCATGCGCGGCGATCACGGCGCGCACTGGGCGCCCCTCGCTCACCAGGATGGACACGACGTCGGGCAGGTACTGCTCGCCCTGGGCGTTGTCCGTGGTGAGCTTGCCGAGCGCGTCGCGCAGCAGTGCGTGGTCAAACGCGTACACGCTGGCCGCGACCTCGTGGATCGCGCGCTCCTCGGCGGTCGCATCGCGGTGCTCGACGATCCTCGTGACGGCGTCGCCGGCGCGTACCACCCGGCCGTAGCCGGTCGGGTCGTCAGCCATGCTGGACAAGACGGTGGCTGCCGCACCGTCGTGCGTCGCGACGAGTGCGTGCAGCGTCGCGGCCGTCAGCAGCGGTGCGTCAGCCGGCAGGACGACGACGGTGCCGGCCTCGTCCGGCGGCAGGACATCGAGCGCGACTCGCACCGCGTGGCCCGTCCCGTGCTGCTGCTCCTGCACGACGGGCGTGGCGTCGGGGGCGATCACGGCGAGGTGTTCACGTACGGCGTCGCGGCCGTGTCCGATCACCACCACGGTGCGCCCGGCGTCCAGCGGCGCCGCAGCGGCGAGCACGTGACCGAGCAGCGTCCGCCCGGCGAAGCCGTGCAAGACCTTCGGCGACGATGACTTCATGCGGGTGCCCTCGCCCGCAGCGAGGACGATGACGGCGATCGGGGGCCTCGACTCAGCCACATCCTGAGCCTAGATGCCGCCGTCGGCGCCGGGCGCAGCGGTCACGTTCGAACTGGCGTGCGCACCTCAACCCGTTCCCGCCGCAACGCCGACCGTTCGGGTCCGGACCGCCCAACGAGACGCGGGGACGAGCGCTGCGCCCGCGCCGATGAACACCACCGCCAGGATCAGCCAGCCCGGCCGCCCCAGGTGGATCGCCGTCGTCGTCACGACCAGTGGTGCCAGCATCTGCCCGGCGGCGAACCCGCCGTTGAAGACGCCCTGGTAGGCGCCCGGAGCATCGGGCGCTGCCAGGTCATAGCTCAGCGTCCAGCCTGCCGCTGACGAGATCATCTCGCCGAATGTCTGCACGACACCGCCGGCGAGCAGTATGACGGCGGCGATCCCCGCGCCCGCGCCGCTGGCGGACGCGTACACGAGACAGGCGAGGCCGAGCAGCAACCCGCTGCGGCGGGCCGCTCGTCCGGCGGCGCCGACCGAGTCGATCCGGCGGGTGGCGTAGACCTGCAGCAGCACGATCATCGCCGTGTTGAGCAGGAACACCACCGAAACCATGACCCGCGGGGCGTTCGTGTGGCCAGCGATCCAGAGCGGCAGTCCCACCTCGAGGACTCCGAACTGCACGGTGAGGATCGCATTCAGCGCGGTGATCGTCAGGTACGGCACATCGGTGAGCGCCCGTCGGCGCCGACCGCCATGAGGCTGCTCCGGGCTCGCCACGAGAGGCAGTCGGAGCAGCAGCGCGGCCGCGATGATGAACGTCAGCGCGTCAATGACGATCACGCTGAGGTAGGCGGTGCGCGTGTCGGCCTGCAGGGCCAGCGCGGCAACTGCCGCCCCGGCGCCGATCGCCAGGTTGGTGACCGCTCGCAGGTATGCGCGAGTGGGCGTGCGGCGTTCGAGTGGCAGGCCGACGGCGATCAGCGTGTTGCGGACCGCGTTGCTCGCCTGATCGACGATCGCGACCAGGCAGATCGCAGGCAGGAACGTCGCCGTGGAATGCACCCGCGCATAGCTGAGCATCCCGGCGGCCTCGATCACGGCGAGCATCATGATCAGCTTGCGCGGGTCCCAGCGGTCGGCCGCGTGCCCAGCCGGGACGCTGACGGCCACGGCGCAGGCGCCGGCAATGGTGAGCCCGACGCCGACCTGGCCCACGGACAGGCCCGCCGAGCGGGTGAAGAACAGGGCGCTCGTCGTCATGAACATGCCGCTGCCGAACCGGTTCACGAGGGTGGACAGGGCCAGACGGCGGACCAACGGGTCGGTGGGGACGAGCCTCATGCCTCTGATCCGAATCGGCATGCGGATCGTCCGCGAGTGATTTAGGCTTCGGCTTAATGATCGAGATGCGGCTCCGGGTCGCCGACCTGGCCGAGACGAGTTTTGCCGTGTCGCCGCTGCAGGAGACGGTGTTCAGCCTGTGGGTGTGGCGCTCGCCGGGCCGGCAGGCGTTCCACCTCCCGTGGCGGCGCGCATCGGCCGCCGCCTGGTACCGGTGCGACGTGGAGATGCTCGATGCGCTCGTCTCACCGCGCCGGTGGGTGCCCGACTTCCTCACTCCGCGGCCCGAGACGCCGTTGACGGAGTTCGCCACCGAGCTTGCCGTCGTGCGCGCGACGCCGCCGCAGCGCGTCGCTGACGGGCTGCTTGCCACCTACGACGGTGCGCCCCTTCCTGCGGTCTTCAGCGGGCCTCCGGACGCGGTGCTTGACCGCATCGTCGCTGCGCTTTCCGGGTACTGGGAGGCTTGCCTCGAACCGTGGTGGCCGCGTATTCGCGCGGTGCTAGAGGCCGACATCATCTACCGCTCGAGGCAACTGGCTCTCGGCGGGGCGCGGGCGCTGTTCGCAGACCTCGATTCTCGCGTGCGGTGGAGCGACGGAGTGCTCTACGTCGATCGGCTGCCGGGCCTCGACTACGTCATCGACATCGACGGGCGCGGGCTGCCGCTCGTCCCGTCGCTGTTCTGCCGGGGTGCCATCACCTACATCAGCGCCGAAGAGCCACCGCTAGTCGTCTATCCCGCGCGCGGACGGGCGACGGTGTGGGAGAGCGCCGAGAAAGCGAGTGACGCGGCACTCGCCGAACTGCTCGGCGCGCCACGCGCACGGCTGCTCATGCTGCTCGACCAGCCCGCCTCCACCACCGAGCT
>JBPYES010000594.1:0-2108 GCA_051984825.1 Jatrophihabitantaceae bacterium | reverse complement strand
TCCGCCCGACCGATCACGCCAACATCATCGTGCACAACGACGAGCCCCAGCGGCCGGTCTGGGAGACCCGAACGCGCTGACCGGACTCAATTCGGCTGATTGGCACACGCTCACCGTTGATAGTCGTCGCTGCCCCACTCGGCGAGGGGATGTCTTGCAAGACCTGCCCCGGTGCTGGGTCGCGGTGGCCGCGCCCGCCTCGGTTATAAGGGTCGTGTCGAGATCCGGCCTTACGTACCGCCGAAGATCTACACCGCAAGGTGTACGCGAATCGTCCTGTGGGCCGATGCTTTCCGGGTGCCCGCGATACTAGCGTCCGCGGTATGAGCACTTCCGCCGTCTCGGGTAACGAAGTCCACGCTGGGCATGGCGCCGTCCGGCCGAACGTGGGCACGACCACGCCCGCCCGGCAAAGGCGAATTTTCAAGACCAAGACGCGCCCCCGACGCGTGCCGGTGCCGATCGATCTGCGAACCCCGTCCGGCCGGCGGCTGCCGTTCTGACGAGAGCCGCACGATGGGACATCGACGAGGCCGCCGGTCGTCTCTACGAGGCTGAGGCCCTAGCGCTCGGGTAGGAGGTGCGTGCGATGGCCGAACTGGGCGTTTATGCGCAGCGTCCCGTCGCGCTCGGCCGTGACCCCGCGGTCGACCAACTCAAGGTGTTGCTGGTCGGTGCGGTCATCGTCACGCATTGCGCAATCACGTACGGCGCCGACGGCACCTGGTTCTATCGCGACCATGGGATCGGGTGGTTCGCGAACGTGCTTGACGTGCCCATCGCGTTCGGCGCGTTGTTCGCGATGGGCGCGTTCTTCTTCATCGCCGGATGCTTCACGCCCGAGTCGCTTGCCCGCAAGGGAGCGTCTCGTTTCGTCCGCGATCGGGCGTTGCGCCTCGGAGTGCCTGTCGCCGTGACCGTGTTGGCTGTCGTCCCGCTGATCGAGGCCGTCGTGATGATCGCGACCACCCGCCGGCGCGACATCGCGGGCGTGTTCACCACGCAGTTTCGGCAGCTTGATGCGGGACCGCTGTGGTTCGCCGCAGTCTTGCTCGTGTTCAGCGTTGGCTATGCCGCACTTCGCCGCAGACGTTCGGTCTCACCGCGGGAGCGGACGCTCACCGCGCGTGCGCTCGTCTGCTGTGTCGCAGGCATCGCGGCGACGTCATTCCTGCTACGGCTGCGCTTCCACATCGACACGTTCCAGGTCGGCTCGCTGCACCTTTGGCAGTGGGGACAATGCGTCGGCCTGTTCGCGCTCGGTACCTGGCTCGGACCCCGCGGCATCCAGCCTGTCGACCATAGGTTGCGCCGCGCATGCTACTGGGCGACAGCCGCCGATGCCCTACTCGTGATCGCATTGCTCGCCGCGTCGCACAGCGATTTGGGTCCGCTCGGTGGCGGATGGCACTGGCAGGCCGCGCTGGTGGCCGTGCTTGAGGCAGTGCTTTCGGTGTCGGCCACCGTCATGCTCCTCGATCTGGCGCGGCGTCGTTGGGGACGCGCGCCGGCAACCCTCTTCCGGGTTCGGCTGGGTGAGTCGGCGTTCGGTGCGTACGTAGTTCAGGCGCCGGTGATCGTTGCCGTATCGCTGGCATTGCGACCGGTGCCACTGCCGGCGCTGGCCAAGTTGATCATCGCCGCAGCCGTGTCGTTGGCGGCCTGCTTCGGCCTCGCTCACGCGGCGAGGCGGACGACGGGACGGGTGAGGAGCCAGCCCCCGATTAGGCGGTCCTTGCGGCCGATTGGCCGGCGCACGATGCCGGCTCACAACTGCGCCTCATCGTCTCGCGCCTAAAAGTAGCCACACTGCGTGGGCGGCTAGAGCATCCGAGGCCCTGCGTCGCAGTGTCCGCGCCGGTTGTCGACCTTGTGCCCGGCACGCCGGAGGAGCTGCCTGACCGGTACGAGCGCCTCGCTTACAGTCCGCGTCGGTGCAGCAGGTAGCCCAGCCAGGCGATGGCTGGCACGAGCGCGGCATGCTGACGCCATGCGGAAACTGACCTTTGGCATGAACGTGAGCCTGGACGGCTACATCGCCGCGCCCGGCGACGACCTCGGCTGGAGCGTGCCCAGCGACGAGCTGTTCCAGTGGTGGTCCGACCGGG
>JBPYES010000593.1:0-11294 GCA_051984825.1 Jatrophihabitantaceae bacterium | reverse complement strand
TCGGGCTGGGCCGCGGCCGCGGTCGCGCGGAACAGTTCGGATGCGCCCGGCAGGCTTGTTCGCCGCGTCACGACACCGCTCGCTCTCGTGCGTTTCCGTCGCGCCGCGCCGCTGGCCAGGATCGCGCAGCCGCGCGCCGAACCCGGCTCGTCTGGATCATCGCGCGAGCACCTCCCGTGCGAGGTTGCGATACGCCTTCGCCCCGGCCGAGGTCGGTGCCCATGTCGTTATCGGCTCGCCCGCGACCGTCGTCTCGGGAAAACGCACTGTCCGGGAGATCACGGTGTCAAACACCTGGTCTCCGAACGCTTCCACGACACGTGCGAACACCTCGCGACCGTGCAGCGTGCGGCCGTCGTACATGGTGGCCAGGATGCCAGCCAGCTTCAGCGTGGGATTCAGGCGCTCACGCACCTTGTCGATGGTGTCGATCAAGAGCGCGACGCCACGCAGGCTGAAGAACTCGCACTCCAGAGGGACGATCACCTCGTTCGCGGCGGTCAGCGCATTCACCGTCAGCAGGCCCAGGGACGGCTGACAGTCGATGAGCACGAAGTCGTACTCGTCGACGATCGGCCTGAGGACGCGGGACAGCGTCTGCTCGCGGGCCACCTCGCCGACGAGTTGGACTTCAGCCGCCGAAAGATCGATGTTGCTCGGCAGCAGGTCCATGCCGGGGACGGCGGTCTTGAGCAGGATGTCGTCGATCGCGATATCCCGCTCCATCAGCAGGTTGTACGCGGTCCGGTCCAGCTGATGAGGCTGCACGCCAAGGCCGACCGACAACGCGCCCTGGGGGTCGAAGTCGACCAGCAACACCCGCCTGCCGTACTCGGCGAGAGCCGCCCCCAGATTGATCGTGGATGTCGTCTTGCCGACGCCGCCCTTCTGATTGCACAGCGCCACGATCCGCGCCGGCCCGTGCCGCTCCACGGGTTGGGGTTCGGGCACCTTGCGTCTAGGACGAGAGAGGGCCGGGTCGGCCGACTTGGCGTCGACGGTGAAGAGGGCATTAGATTCAGCGCTGTCTTGACTTGTCGACATAGCCATGAACCGCTTAGACCCCCTGACTTCTTATCTTGGCGCCGGCTCGCAGGCTACTCCACCCGCGCTCCGCCACGACACCGAAACGCTGACGCGACGAGCACTAGTACAAGCAACCCGCTGACAGGCCCAAGGGATGCCCGCTCGCGCTGGACGCTGGTAGGCGCCCACCGGACCCGACCACCACGCGATGAGCGCTCGCGCGAAGAGCCCGCCGGCCGCCACGCGGCCCGCGCCGACGGCGCGGTGTGGCGCGAGGCACCCGCCCCTTGGGGGCGGTGCGGAGCGACACCCTCCGGCGGATCAACACAGCGATGAGCGCTCGCGCGAAGAGCGTGCGCCCCGCGCGTCGCGAGAGCGACGCTTGCGTGGTGAACTGCGAGCCCGCCCTTGCGGCGGGCGAGCCGTTCACCGTGGCGCACATGAGAGTCGGCGCCGCCGCGAGACACCCTCCGGCGGATAAGTTAAGCGTTGGCGCGCGGATGCGTCGCGGCGTAGACCTCGCGCAGCTGGTCGACGGTGACCAGCGTGTAAATCTGCGTCGTGGTGACCGACGAGTGACCGAGCAGCTCCTGCACGACCCGGACGTCCGCGCCGCCTTCCATCAGGTGCGTGGCGAACGAGTGGCGCAGGGTATGCGGCGAGATGCCACTGCCGAGGCCGGCCCGGTCCGCGGCGTAGCGCAGCACGGTCCAGGCCGACTGGCGGGACAGCGGTCCCCCGCGGGCATTCAGGAACAGCGCCGGCGTGCCCCGGCCCTTGGCGGAAAGTGCCGGCCGGACGCGTACCAGATATGCGTCGAGTGCCGCGGCCGCGAATGAGCCGAGCGGCACGCGCCGCTGTTTGCCACCCTTGCCGGACAGCAACACGTTGCGCCCGTCCAAGTCGATGTCGTCGACCGCGAGTCCGACGGCCTCGGAGATGCGGGCACCCGTCGCGTACAGCGTCTCGAGCAGCGCGCGGTCCCGGACGGCGAGCGGCGTGCCGTCGAAGCCGGCCGCCTCAAGCAGGCGCTCGACGTCCTCGACACCGATTGCCTTGGGCAGACGACGAGGCGGCGCGGGTGGACGCACATCGCGTGCCACGTCCACCTCGACGAGCCCGTCGCGCACCGCGAAACGATGCAGGCCGCGCACGGCCACCACCCCGCGTGCCGCGGATGCGGCGGACAGCGGTGGATGCTCGGCATCGCCCTCGCGGAGGTACGCGAGGAAGCCGGAGACGGTGCCGGCGTCGATGTCCGCGAGCGACGTGATGTCCTTTGCGGCGAGGTAGGCGAGATACCGCCCGAGGTCGCGTCGGTAGGACGAGAGGGTGTTGCCGGCCACGCCACGCTCGACGGCCAGGTGGTCGAGGTAGCTGCGCACGACCGCCGCAGGCGTGAGCCGGTTGGCAACAGCCGCCGACCCCATCGCTGTCAGTGCCCGGGCCGGGCGGGCCACGGTGCGTCGGCCGGGCGCAGGTCGCGCCATCCGTTGGCGCGCGCGAGCGCGACCGCGCAGAGGCCGGCCACCGCAGCCGCGTTCGTGATCTCACCGGCGAGCGCACGGCGCACCGCCTCATCAAGCGGAATGCGCGACACCGTAAGGGTGATCTCCTCGTGCTCCGGCGTGAAGCGCTCTGCCGCGTCGGAGAGGCCGCGGGCGACGAACAGCCGGATCGCTTCGTTGCTCATGCCCGGAGACGTATACAGGTCAACGAGGACGTGCCATTCGGCGGCGGCGATCCCCGCTTCCTCGGACAGCTCGCGGCGCGCGGCATCCAGCGCCGGCTCACCAGGAACGTCCAGCAACCCGGCGGGCAGCTCGTCGAGGTAGGCGCGAATCGGATGGCGGTACTGGTTGATGAGGACGACCCGGTCCTGATCGTCGAGCGCTACGACGCCGACCGCGCCGGGATGCTCGACGACCTCGCGGGTCGCGACACTGCCGTCGCTCATTCGCACCTCGTCGGTGCGAAGGGTCAGCACATTCCCCTTGAAGCGCTGGGTGGTGCCCAGCACCGCGTACTGGTCGACGCTCACCGCACGGCGCTCTGGTACGCCGCCGAATCGGAAAACGATCGCGGGTCGTCGACCGGCATGATCGCGCCAGGCGTCTCGGGAATCTCGACAGGTAGCCGCTCGGCGGCGTTGTACGCCAGCGCCGCGTCGATCAGCCCGCGGAACAGCGGATGCGCCCGTGCCGGGCGGGACTTCAGCTCAGGGTGCGCCTGCGTAGCGACGAAGTACGGGTGCTGCGAGCGGTCCAGCTCGATGAACTCAACGAGTCGCCCGTCCGGCGACGTGCCACTGAACACCACTCCGGCAGCAGCGAGCTGGTCGCGGTAGGCGTTGTTGACTTCGTAACGGTGCCGGTGCCGCTCGGACACATCGCGGGTGCCGTACGCATCGGCGATCAGTGACCCGGGCAGCAGCACGGCTGGATAGGCGCCGAGACGCATGGACCCGCCGAGATCGGCGTTGCCGGCCACGATGTCGACCTGATCGGCCATCGTGGCGATAACCGGCGCGGGCGTGTCGGGGTCGAATTCCGTCGAGTTGGCGCCCGCGATGCCGGCGAGATGCCGGGCCGTCTCGATCACCATGCACTGCAGGCCCAAACACAGTCCGAGCGTCGGGATGCCATGCTCGCGGGCGTAACGCGCGGCGCCGACCTTGCCCTCGATACCGCGCACGCCGAAGCCACCTGGGATAACCACACCGTCCACTGTGGACAGTTGATGCGCCGCGCCGGCCTCGTCCTCGCAGGTATCGGCGGGCACCCACTTGATGTGGACCTTCGTCCGGCGGGCGAAGCCGGCCGCCCGCAGCGCCTCGGTCACCGACAGGTACGCATCGGGCAGGTCGACGTACTTGCCGACCAGCGCCACGGTGACCTCCTGCCGGGGGTAGCGCACCCGGTCGAGCAGGTCACCCCAGAGTGTCCAGTCGACGTCCCGGAAACGCAGGTCGAGCCGGCGCACGACATAGGCGTCGAGTCCTTCGCCGTGCAGCACCTTGGGGATCTCGTAGATGCTCGCGGCATCGCATGCGGATACGACCGCCTCGGCATCGACGTCGCACATCAGCGAGATCTTGCGCTTGACGTTGTCGGGGATCTCGCGGTCGCTACGGCAGACGATCGCGTCGGGCGTGATGCCGATGCTGCGCAGCGCAGCCACTGAGTGCTGGGTGGGCTTCGTCTTCAACTCGCCCGAGGGGGCGAGGTAGGGCACCAGAGAAACGTGCAGGAAGAAGCAGTTCTCCCGGCCGACGTCGTGACGTACCTGCCGGGCGGCCTCCAGGAACGGCAGCGACTCGATGTCGCCGACGGTGCCGCCGATCTCGGTGATGACGACGTGCGGCGGTAGCCCGTCGGCGCCCGGCGCGCCCATCGCGCGAATCCGGCTCTTGATCTCGTTGGTGATGTGCGGGATGACCTGGACGGTGTCACCGAGGTACTCCCCGCGGCGCTCCTTCGCGATCACCGTCGAGTAGACCTGCCCAGTCGTGACATTCGCCGAGCCGTCCAAGTCCGTGTCGAGGAAGCGCTCATAATGTCCGATGTCCAGATCGGTCTCGGTGCCGTCTTCTGTGACGAACACCTCGCCGTGCTGAAACGGGTTCATCGTGCCCGGGTCGACGTTCAGGTACGGGTCGAGCTTCTGCATGGTTACCCGCAAGCCACGCGCCTTGAGCAGGTTGCCGAGGCTGCTAGCCGTCAGGCCCTTGCCGAGGGAGGAGGCGACGCCGCCGGTGACGAATAGGTGCTTGGTGGGCGCCGCGACAGGCGCCAGCGTCCGATCCACGGAAGTCCACGTTAACACGGCGGGCGCATCGAACCCGCGGGCTCTCGCCGACGCGCCGGGCGCGGCTACTTCGGCGGATCCGGGAAGAGCGCCTTCGCCCCGCTTGCCGTGCCGTAATGCCCGACGACGGTGTTCGGCTGTGGCTTGCCGACTTCCGCCAGCGCAAGGATCGTCGAGACCTGCCCCAGCGCAGTGTCGGAGTTGTCGACGGTGGCGACCGCGGACCGGTCGGAGTTGTCGCCGCGCACCATGGCGACGACGCCACCCTCCTTGGCAGACGCGGTGTCCCCGGCCACGACCTCGTGAGCGCCCTGCTGCTGCAGTTGCGACACCAGTGCGAGCTCGGTCTGCCCGCGGGGGTCATCGGCCGGGAGCGACCCGCTCGCGACCACGAGCACGTTCGTCGTCGGAGTGATGTTGTCGCCGCCTTCGAGCTTGAGCATGTGCATCTGCGCGAAGCCGGCGATCACCTGGGTCAGGTCCGTCTGCTGACCCTTACCGAGCAGGACGTACGCGAGCAGCGCGCCGCCGATCACGCCGGCCTGGTCGGTGTTCGGGTAGGTGAGCCCGACCGGCTGGACGCCGCCCGTGGCGAACCTGGTCAGCGCGTCGGCCTGCTTGGGGTCGACGTAGTCGCTGCTCAGTTGGATGCGTCCGGTCACCTTGCCGCCGGCAGCGGTGACCTCGGTGGCCAGACTGTCCTTCGCTTGGCTGGACGCGCTGGGCATCCCGATGATCAGGACGTTCGTATCGCGCAGCGTGCCGTGCACGATCTGCGCCCCGTACATGGCACCGAACTTCTGGCCGTTGCCGACCTGGCTCTGCAACTGCTTCACCTGGTCGGACAGGGAGTTGCGGTCACTCTTCAGCGCGTCGACCTGATGCCGCAGATCCTTCGTGATCGGGCCGTTCAGCGCGGTCGTGCCGACAACGATGCCCAGGGCCAGCGCGAGGAAGACCGCGATTATGGAAACGAGGTGATATCGGAAAGAGATCACGAGAATAAACCTTGCACCCAGTCGATGAATTTATCCCACTTATCCCCGAACAGATCTAAGTAAGTGCGCCCCGCATCCGAGACCACCAGCGCGGCACCGATCGCGGCGAACGCCGCGAGCACGAGTATCAACAGCGCCGCCGCGGAGATACGGCTGCGGTAGATCCGGGTCACGCCCTTGGCGTCGACGAGCTTGCCGCCGAGGCGCAACCGAGTGAGGAACGTGGAGGCCATACCCCCCCGGCCCTTGTCCAGGAACTCGACCAGCGTGGCGTGTGTGCCGACGGCGACGATGAGCGAAGCGTCCTTTTCATCGGCGAGCAGCATTGCGATGTCCTCGCTCGCCCCCAGCGCGGGGAAGGTAACGGCTTCGATGCCGAGGTCCTGGACCCGCGTGAGACCGGGCGCCCGCCCGTCCGGATACGCGTGGACGACCACCTCGGCGCCGCACGTCAGCACCTCGTCGCTGACAGAGTCCATATCGCCGACGATCATGTGCGGCTTGTATCCCAGCTCGTGCAGCGCGTCGGCGCCGCCGTCGACACCGACTAGCACGGGCTTGTACTCGCGGATGTAGTGCCGCAGCGCGACAAGATCCTCTTTGTAGCCGTACCCGCGCACTACGACGACGACGTGGCGTCCCTTGAAGTTGGTGCGCACCTCCGGCACGCCGACCCCGTCGAGCAACAAAGCGCGCTCGCGCTTCACGTACTCCATGGTGTTCATGGCGAACGCCTCGAGCTGAGTCGCGAGCCCCGTCTTCGCTTCGGACATCTGCAAAGCGATGGAGTCGCTGTCCTGCTCGCTGCCGGTGGCAACCGCCTGCTCGCCCACATAGAGCGTGTCGCCGTCCAGGCGTACCCGAGTACCTTCCTTCACGGTGGCGAACACCTGATTGCCGACGTTGTCGAGCAGCGGGATGCCGTTGGCCACCAGCAGGTCCGGCCCGAGGTTGGGGAATCGGCCCGAGATGCTGGGCGCGGCATTGACCACTCCACCGACCTTGGCCGCAACGAGGGCTTCGGCCGCGACGCGGTCGAGGTCGACGTGGTCGATGATCGCGATATCCCCTGGGTTGAGCCGGGTGACCAGGCGTTGGGTGCGCCGGTCCAGCCGCGCGACGCCGCTCACACCGGGGGCGCCGCCGCGGGGCCGGCGCGTGGTCGCGAGCTTCATGGCTCCCTATCGTGCCACCGTCGATGGTGACGCCGTGCATCCGCCACGCAGGTTCAGCGTGACTCCCGTTCGGCGGTGGCGAGCAGTTCGGCAGCGTGCTCACGAGCCGTGTCCGACTCGCTGCCGGCCAGCATGCGGGCTAGTTCGGCAATGCGTTCCTCACCCGCAACCAGGCGGACATCGCTGCGGGTGACGCCGGCGGCCGCCGCCTTGTCGACGACCACGTGCTGGCCCGCATACGCGGCCACCTGCGCCAGGTGTGTGACGACGATCACCTGATGCTCGCGCGCCAGCCGAGCCAACCGCCGGCCCACCTCGACGGCAGCGCGCCCGCCGACACCTGCGTCCACCTCGTCGAACACCATCGTCGGGACGGGGTCCGTACCGGCCAGGCACACCTCGATCGCGAGCATTACTCGAGACAGCTCACCGCCGGACGCCCCGCGCTGCACCGGCAACGCCGGCGCGTCCGGGTGCGGACGCAACAGCAACTCCACGTCGTCCACGCCGTCAACGGCCGCTGCGGTCTGCGCGCCGCCGACCGTCAGCACCGGGGCGCCGGTGACGGGTGGACGGCGGCGCATCTCGATGGTGACGTGCGCGGCAGGCATGGCGAGACCGGCCAGCTCGGCGGTGATCGCCTTGCCGAGGCGCGCCGCCGCCTCGGTACGGCGCGCTGAGATGTCCGCAGCGAGCGTGGCAGCCTGCGCCGCAGCGGCGTCACGCTCAGCGGCCAGCGCGGCCAGGGCCTCGTCCGAGACGTCCAGCTCGCCAAGCTGCTTGCGGGCCGCATCTGCCCATTCGAGCACCGCGTCGATGTCGTCGCCGTACTTGCGGGTCAGTCCGGCTAGCACGGCGCGTCGCTGCTCGACCTCCGCCAAGCGCTGTGGGTCGGCGTCCAGCCGTTCCCCGTAGCTCGCGAATTCGGCACCCAGGTCGGTGACCAGGGCGTTCAGATCGGCGAGCCGTGCGGCCAGCGCGTCCAGCTCCGCGTCGTCACCCGCTTGCTGCGTGAGCTCCCGGCTCGCCACGCCGAGCAGGCTGCTGACATCGGCGGCGTCGCTTGCCGGATCGTCGGGGTCGCCGAGCAGGGCGTCGTGCGCGGTGCGCGCCGCGAGACGCAGCGCGTCGGCATGCGCGAGCCGGGTCGCGAGCGCCGCCAGCTCGGCGTCCTCGCCGGGCTGCGGGTCCGCCGCTTCGATCTCGCCGATGCCATACGCCAGCAGGTCTGCCGCGCGCTGCAGCTCCCGAGCGCGCGACGTGCGATCAGCCAACCGTCCGGCGAGCTCGCGCCAGGCGGTGAACGCCGCGGCATATTCGTCCAGCTCGATGCCGGCGTAAAGGTCGAGCGCCGCGCGCTGTTCGGCGGGTCGCGTCAGCCGCTGCTGATCGGACTGCCCGTGCACGGCCAGCAGCCGCTCAGCCAGCGCGGCGAGCAGTCCGACAGGTACGGCCGCCCCACCGACATGCGCACGGGAGCGTCCGTTCGCGCCGACCGACCGGCGCAGCACCAGTGCGCCGTCTTCGTCGAGTTCGCCGCCGGCATCGGTCGCCCGCTCCGCTACCGCTGACTGTGGCGGTACCCGCACCCGGCCGTCGACGCTGGCCGAGTTCGCACCGGAACGCACCTGCGCCGAATCGGCGCGGCCGCCGAACAGCAGCAGCAGCCCGGTCACCACCATGGTCTTGCCGGCGCCCGTCTCACCCGTGACGACGGTCAGCCCTTCGCCGAGCGGCAAGGTGGCGTCCTGGATGACCCCGAGCCCGCGAATGTGCAGCTCTTCCAGCACGCGTACCTCCCGGCTCTTCGCGCGAGCTTCTCGGGCAGGCTAGTCGTTTCGGGACGTGTCCGCGTCGTCTCCGTCGCGGAAGCTGCGTACCGGCAACTGGAACTTGGTGATGAGCCGCTCGCCGAAGCTCCAGTCATGGATCCGGGCAATGCGCACCGGCTGCACGCCACGTCGTACCCGTACCCGGCCGTACGGCGGGATGTCGACGGAGCGGCGCCCGTCGCAGGCCAGCACGCCCGGGTGGTCATCGCCGAGCAATTGAACGTCGATCACCGACTTTGGCGACACCACGATCGGGCGGGCGAACAGCGCGTGCGCGGCGTTCGGGACGACGAGCAGCGCGTCCACGTTCGGCCACACGATCGGGCCACCCGCGGAATAGGCATACGCCGTCGAGCCCGTTGGCGTGGAGCACAGCACACCGTCGCAGCCGAACCGCAGCAGCGGGCGGCCGTCGACGGATACCGCGAGCTCCAGAATCCGTTCCCGGGTGCTCTTCTCTACGGACGCTTCGTTGAGGGCCCACGAGTTCGCGAGGACGATGCCGTGCCGTGCCGTCACCTCCACGTCGAGCGTGGTGCGTTCTTCGACCTCGTAGCGGCCGTCGACCACCGCCTTGATAGTCGCCGGGAGTGCCTCGGGATCAGCCTCCGCGAGGAAGCCGACATGGCCGAAGTTCACCCCGAGCATCGGCACACCCGCCGGACGGGCGAACTCGGCGGCGCGCAGGAAGGTGCCGTCGCCGCCGAACACGAGCACGATCTCCGCCCCTTCTGCGGCGCCCTCCGGCGGCACCACAGCGGCGGCCGTGTCGCATCCGCACTCGGCCGCCTCGCCGGCAAGCATTCGTACCTCGAACCCCGCGGCGTTCAGCTGCGCCGCGGCGTCAGCCGCCATGCAGGTGATCTCATAGCGGGTCGTGTGGGCGACGATCAGCGCTGCCCTCAATCCTCGGCCCTCCGATGCGCCCGTTCGACCACTGCCGCGATCTGCGTATCGTCCACCGATCGATCATTGCGCAGCGCGTCCCGGCGCAGCCACAAGAAGAACTCCACGTTGCCGGACGGCCCGGGCAACGGGCTGGGCGTGACTCCCGCAACCCCCCAGCCGTGACGCGCAGCCTCCCTCGCGACGTTGCTGACCGCCTCCGCACGCAGCCCCGGATCGCGCACGACGCCACCGGCGCCCAGCCGCTC
This sequence comes from Jatrophihabitantaceae bacterium, assembly GCA_051984825.1. GTDB lineage: Bacteria > Actinomycetota > Actinomycetes > Mycobacteriales > Jatrophihabitantaceae > DASXRA01. Next base: position 1,302 of record JBPYES010000593.1, on the reverse strand, counting down.
ACGTCCCACCTCGAACTGCGGCTTGACCATCGGCAGCAGGTCGCCGTCATCGCGCGTGCACGACGTGAGCGCCGGCAGCACAAGGCGCAGCGATATGAACGACAGGTCGGCCACGGTGAGCTCGACCGGTCCGCCGACCTGCTCCGCCGTCAGCATCCGGACGTTCGTGCGCTCGACCACCGTCACCCGCGAATCGGTGCGCAGCAGCCAGGCAAGCTGCCCGTACCCGACGTCGACGGCGACGACGCCGGCGGCGCCACGGCGCAGCAACACGTCGGTGAACCCGCCCGTCGACGCTCCGGCATCGAGGCAGCGCCGGTCCGCGACGACGATATCGGGGAACGCGTCCAAGGCGCCCGCAAGCTTGTGACCGCCCCGCGAGGCGTACTCCACGCCGTCGCCGGTCAGCCGCAACGGCGTGTCACCGTCGACCCCGGTCGCGGGCTTGCTTGCCGGGATACCCCGCACCTCAATGCGCCCGGACGCGATCAGCATCGCGGCCTGCTCCCGCGAGCGCGCCATCCCGCGGCGGACCAGCTCGCTGTCCAGGCGCCGCCGCGCCACAGTCAGCCGCTCTCGCCGTCGATCTGGACGAGCGCAGCCTGCAAAGCGGCATGCACCTCGTCGTAGCGCTGCGTGTGCTCGGCAAGTGGCACGTGCTCGATGTCGTCGAGTGCCGCGACCTGCTCGTGAACGCGCTGCTCGACCGGCACTGCCGCGGCCGGCTGCTCCGGCACTGCCGCGGCCGCCTCGTCCAGCACTGCCGCAGCCGGCTCCTCCGGCGCTGCCGCGGCCGCCTCCTCCGGCACTGCCGCGGCCGCCTCCTCCGGCACTGCCGCGGCTGCCTCGTCCGGCACTTCCCCGGCCGCCTGCTCCGGCACTGCCGCGGCCGCCTCGTCCGGCACTGCCGCGGCTGCCTCGTCCGGCACTGGGTCCGTCACCTGCGCACCTCCTGTCCCGCGGGCGCTCCGACAACTTAACGACCGTACCGCCGCCCGGTCGGGTACCGTCTGCGCGTCGGCCAAGACAGCTGCGAGGGGGACGTGCCATGGCCACGGTCGAGGAGTGTGAGAAGGCGCTCCGGGAGCTCGCGGCCAAGCTCGGCGGCATGGACGAGCAGAAGCGCAGCCAGGTCGTTCTCGACCGTTCACTCAGCTGCACGTTGACCGACCTCAGCGTGACCTTCGCCGGCCAGCTCCGCGGCGGTGAACTTCGCGACATCCGTCAGGTTCCCAAAGCCGACGCGCAGATCAAGCTGACTATGACCAGCGACGATCTGCTCAAGCTCACGTCGGGCGAGCT
>JBPYES010000592.1:0-7042 GCA_051984825.1 Jatrophihabitantaceae bacterium | reverse complement strand
GTCGTAGTCGTGGGCGTCGAAGTAGCAGCCTTCGGCCGAGTACTCGCCACGCGGATAACGCTGTGCCCGCGGGAACAGGAAATCGTCGATCGTCGCGCGGATGACATCGCGCCCCTGCGAGCGCAAGGCGACGGCCAGCTCGTCGGCGAGCGTGGTCTTGCCAGCGGCGGGTGGTCCGTCGACGGCAACCCGCGTCGGGTGTGCCACTGTGACGGACCCGACTGCCTCAGCCAGGCGACCGAGCAACTCGTCGCGGGTGCCTTGGTCCATGTCGTGCCGCCGTCCTAGCTCGCGAAGGTCGCCGTGTCGAGCCGATCGTATGTGCGCCGGCCTTTCGCGCCCGCCAGTCCCGATTGAGCGAGATTCACAGATCGCGCGCCAGAGCACCCCGCGCCGATGTCAGGCATCCCGGTGACTGTCCACTGTGGACGGAGTGTCGTGCGATTGACCGCGCACGTGTGACACGGCGTGCGTCGCTGATCGGAGCATGGTTAGGTCGTCAGCCGGTCGACCTCGGCGAGAAGGTGAGAGACCTGGCCGGTGACGCTGAACCGTTCACGCGCGTAGTGCGCGGCCGCTGGTCCGCGAATGGCCTTCCAGTCGGCGTCGAGGGCTCGATTGATCGCCTCAGCCAAGGACGCGGCGAGTGCGGTCCGGTCGTCGGTCTCGGGGACCAAGGTGCCGACCTCGGAAGTGACGAAGTCGCGAGGGCCGCCGGAGTCGGCGCCGATCACTGGAGTGCCGCAGGCCATGCACTCGACGAAGACGAGTCCGAACGGTTCGCGATAGGAGGGAAAGCAGCCGACGTCGGCGCAGCCGAACAGCAAGGCGAGTTCCTCTTGAGGGCGCGGCCCGAGAAAGTAGGTGCGGCGTAGCCGAAGCTCAGTGCTCAGCGCGTGGATCGCGTGCTGGGCCTCGGCCGGGCCGGAGCCGACGACGAGGGTGATGATCCGGCGCTCATCTTGTTCGTACCTCGCGGCCGCACGAAGCAGCGCGTCCAGCCGTTTCCAGTCGGCGAACTTGCCGCAGAAGGCGACCACGGCGTCGAAGCCTTCCGGTGGCGCGACCGGTTCAGGCTCGAGGTCGCTGCCGTCAAGAGGCTGCGTGCAGAACCCGGCCAGCACGGCCGCTCGATCGGTGCCGTCGGCCAGCGGTCGGAAGACGTGCTGGTTGTAGCCGTTTGGCGAGAGCACGACCCGCTCACGTGGGAACGTGGGAAACACGTCGAGCAGCGCGTCCACCTGCTCGGCCGAGATCGCTGCGGCCATGTCGACGCCATGGTTCGGATCACCCAGGTCGAAGATCTTCTCGCGCTGCATGAACGGGAAGAACCGCAGCGGGAATTCCTGCGGCGACTCGCCGCGCCGCTCGTGGTTGAACATCTTGAGCTCGGTGCCGTGCGCGAAGCACAGCACGGACATCCGCGGTCGGCCATCCGCTACCCGGCGCTGGTTGACATCGCGCAACACCACGGTGTTCATGAACGCGTGATGGGCGATGGCGAGGCTGAACTGCTCGCCGGTACGCGATTCGATCTCATCCATCCAACTGGCGACGGCAGCGGTCAGCCGCCGGCGATACGCGTCCACCTCGGCCTCGCTCATCGAGTGCCAGCGGTAGCTGCTGACGGGAGACACCGACTCGCAGATCGGGATGTCGTGCTCGAGCGGGAAGACGTGAACGTCTTCTTCCTCGAATCGCTGCCGCCGCGACGGGTACATCGAATAACACCGCACGCCCGGCAGGGCGTTGTACGCACGGTGGTGCGACTCGTGGAGAATGCCGGAACCGGGCGCGAACTCGCCGTCACGCTGCCAATTGTTGGTACCAAGTTGGAAGATCAGCCGGTCAGCCACGGCCACAGCCTAGGGCGACAAGTCCCGCGTCATGGACTGCCTGGGTCCTCGGACCGGACCGCGATGTAGTAGCTCGCACGCAAGCACCATCGCTCGATCTTCAAGTCCCGCGGCTGGTTACGGGTTCGCGTTCGGGTCCGGTCCCGGATCGCCGCCCGTCGCGCACACAGCCAGGCGGTCGAGGTAGACCCGCCAGCCGTCGCGGTGGTGTTCGCGCTGGGCTGCGGTGGGCAGCCCGTGGTGTCGCAACACGAGGATCGTGCCCTCGCCGTCCTCGGTGAGGCTGACCTCGACGCGGGTCGAGCCGGGCGCGACGGCAAGGTCGTGGGTCCAGCCCCAGGTGAAGACGATCCGGTGAGGTTCGTCGACCTCGATGAACTGCCCGGATACCTCGACGCCGTCGCGCATCCTGACGCGGTAGCGGCCGCCGGGCGCGGCCTCGATGGTGACCTCGCTACCCATCCACTGCGCGTATTTCACCGGGTCCGTGAAATAGCCGAACACCGTCTCGGGCCGCGCCTTGATGTGCACGGACACTTCGAGGACGTCTGGGTCGGTCATGAACGGTCCTTGTCTCGCTGCTCGGCTTCGGCCAGGCTCGTCAACCGGGCCAGGTTGGTGCGCCAGTGATCCTCGACCACCGCCCGCAGCGGCCCGAGCGCTGCCTTGTCGGTCCGGTAGAAGCGGCTCGTGCCCTGCCGGCGTTCGGTGAGTAGACCGGCTTTTCTCAGGACGGTTAGGTGCTGACTTATCGCACCCCACGAGACGTCGAATTGCGCGGCGATCTCGCCGGCGGACAGCTCCTTGTCCCAGACCAGCCCGAGGATGTGGAGGCGACGGGGCGCGGCGATTACCCGCAACCGGTCCATCACGCGCACCTTCCGGTCGTGGGGTTGACTTACGAGCCTATTTTAGCTATCTCTAAAACAGAGTACAGACCGGGAGGCACCGATGAGCCAGATCATCGCGCTCGCCGTCGACGTGCAGGCCGACGCCGCGCGCCTGTTCAAGATCCTCACCACCACCGAGGGCCAGCGGTCCTTCTGGACCGCCGACTGCGACGTTGCCGCGGACACGGCCCGGTTCGGCTTCGAGGCCTCACCAGTCGATCTCGACGCCACGATGACCATCGAGCCGGACAAACTCGTGCGGATGAGCGTCACGTCTGGCTTCCCGTTCTGGCAGGGGTCGACCTGGGAGTGGCGACTGTCGGCTCCATTGCGCACCCAGACCGGAACGGGCGTGCTGTTCCGTCACCACGGCTTCGCGGAGGGCTACCCGGAGATCGAGTTCGCGCACACAGCGCAGGTCTGGGCGATGGTCCTGGAGCGCCTCGCCCGCTACGCCGAGACCGGCACGCCGCAGCCATTTTTCCCAGCACCGGCATGAGCGTCGACGTCCGGCGGGTCGTGGCTCGGGCAACGCCCACGGGGATGTTGAGTAAGTCGGATCTCCTGCGTCCGCGGATGTGGCGATACTGCCGCTGCTGGTGGTAGGCGCTCAGTTCCGGACCGGTGTGCGAGGATCGCCGGATGGCGCTGTGCGGCCTTGGCGCCGGCGACCCGGGCGAGGTGGGCGGCTTCCGGTTGCACGGCAGGTTGGGCAACGGCGGGATGGGTGCTGTCTACCTGGGCTTCGACCCGTCCGGTGCTGCGGCGGCGGTGAAGACGTTGCCGCCGGGTGTGGAGCCGGGTGTGCGCCGCCGGTTCACGCGCGAGGCCGAGTTGCTGGCCGGAATCCGGCATCCTCGTGTGGCTGCGCTGGTCGATGCGGACGTCGGAAGTGAGCGGCCGTGGCTGGCCATGGAGTACGTGCCCGGGCCGTCGCTGGCGGAGGTGGCGACGCCGCTGCCGACCGGGCGGCTGGAGCAGCTCGCATCCGGACTGGCCGAGGCGCTGGTGGTGCTGCACCGCGCCGGGGTGACGCACCGGGACGTCAAGCCGAGCAACGTGATCTTGACCTTTGACGGGCCGGTGCTGGTCGATCTTGGCATCGCCGCGAGCGCCGGCCTGACGTCACTGACCGGGTACGGCATGGTCGTCGGCACGCCCGCATGGATGGCACCCGAGCAGCTGATCGGCAAAGATGTGGGCCCGCCGGCCGACGTGTGGGGCTGGGCCGTGCTGCTCTGCTACGCGGCGACCGGACGGCGCCCGTTCGGCGACGGCCCGCTCACCGCGGTGGCCTACCGCATTCAGCGCGCCGAGCCGGACCTGTCCGGCGTGCCGCAGCCCGTGCGCCGGCTCGTGACGGTGGCCCTGTCGAAGGACCCGGCCCGGCGCCCGACCGCCAGGCAGCTGGCCGATGCGACCGCCAGCCCCATGGCGTCGCTGTGGAGCGACGCGCCGACGCTGATCGACACGGAGCTAGGAGCCGGTCCGGCTACGACGGTCGGCACCGGCGCAGCCGCGCCGGACGGCACTTTGTTCGCCCTGGCGGCGCGTGCCGTCGCGTCCGGATTGGCGCGCCGGGCGGTAGCCGCGGGACTGGCCTTGCTGGCGCTCGCCTGCATCGTAGGCCCGCTGATCGCCGAACGCGTCGCCGATGAGGTCAGCTGGGTCGACCAGGCGCTGCTGCGGCGGATTGCAGCACACCGCGAGCCCTGGCTGACCACGGTGATGCGCGGGGTCGCCGCCGTCGGGAGCCCCGCCGCCCTTACCCTCGCGGCCGGGCTCGTCGCCGGATTGGCGTGGTGGCGGATGCGCCGGGCGTGGCCGTGGCTGGTGACCGCCATGGTGCTGGCCGGAGCGGTGGCCACCTGGGTCGGTACTGCGGCCCTAATCGGCCGCCCGCGCCCGCCAGCCGCGCTGCGCGCCGGCGGCGTGTCGGCGCACGGCACCGGGTACCCGTCGCTGTCGACCACCATCGCCGCCGCGGGGTTCGGCCTGATCGCCGCCCTGGCCTGCACGCAACTGCGGCGCCTCAGCGTGCGGGCCGCGATCGGATCCGGCGCCGTCGTGGCGGCGTTCAGCATCGGGATGGCTCAGGTCTACCTGGGTGTCCAGTGGATCAGCGACGCCGCGGTGGGCTGGCTGCTCGGCGCCGCCTGGCTCGCGGTCGGCCTCGCCTTGCCGAAGCCGGCCCGGTCAGTTAATGCGGCCAAACGCAGCCAGCAGCTGCGGCTTGGCCCAGTTCAAGACCACGACCACCAGGCAACTCGCGACCATCGGCAGCCCCGCTCCCTGGCGCGCTGACCGCGGGAATTGCGGGCGCATTCGCGCGGAGGGTGGCGTGCTCGTACACGGTGTAGTTGCCAGATCCGCAGCCGCGATAGCCAAGGCTGTGTCGTTGCTGGCACGGTTGCTGTGGGCCGCGGCTTAACCCACGAAGCCCTGGCTCGGTGCTGTTGGTGGGACCCCGGGCCGGCTGTCCGGAGGGAATGCGTGAACCATCCGTGTGCTCCATCCGTGTCACCGGCGTTCGCGATGTGCGCCGGGCGCTGCCCAACCGGCCACCGCTCGTCCGCATGTTGGCCACACGGGTCGGAAGGAGAGCGGCGATGAAGAGGACACATGCGGCACTCAGCATGATCGCGGCGGCCCTGTTCGGGGTGGTGGCAGCCGTCCCAGCACCCGCGATAGCTGCCGACAATACGGTGAGCCTCACCCTGAACTGCATCGGTAACGGCCCGACCTCTTGCACTGGAAGCTGGAGTTGGTATCAAGGCGGAACGAACGGGACCCTGCTGTCCAGCGGGTCGATCAGTGGCAACACCAGGGGCACTACCGTCCAGCCTGCTACGGCCGACACAGTTCTCATTGGCATCAGGCAGCCGGCCGGCAAGGAGGCGTGCGGCGCGAGCCAGGCCGACTCCTTCTCCCCGGGCGGCCACATCAACGTCACCGTCAGGCTCCATGAACAGCCCAACGCATATCACTTCGGCTGCTTCGACACCTTCAGCATGAAGAGCTGACCGACATCGCGCGCCCCGACCGCCTCGAGGCGCGATCATCGATTCGTACTCAAGTGCCGCTAAACCGGCCCGGCGGGTCACGTTGCTCAGTTTGTTGGAGGTCGCCGACTTTCACGCCCATGCCGAGGAGCGGGTTATACATCGCCTCGAATCTGGTCGCTGGCCTCCGGGCGGTGGGACAGTGACTCCGTGGGTATCGAGTACAGCCCCGGTGTGGCCCAGCGTGAGCATCGCGCGGACGAACGTGACGCGCGCGCCGACGAGCGTGAGCGCGTCGCTGACGAGCGTGAGCGCGTCGCTGACGAGCGTGAGCGCATCGCCGATGAGCGTGAGCGGCTCGCCGACGAGCGTGAAGCGCGTCTGGCCAAGCGAGAAGCCGCCGTTCGTGAGCATGGTCGAGCGGCCGCCGCGCGAGCTGCCCTTACGCAGGAAACGTCGCTTGAACGCGTCGAGCGGGCGCGGGAGGCAGTGCGCCGTAGTGACGCAAGTCTGGACCTCGTCGATGCGGCGCTAATGCGATCAGCGGCCCGCTCCGTCCGTGAGCAGGATGCGGCTGAGCGTCACAATGCCGAGGTCCTGCGCGCGATGGACCGTCCCGCCGATGAGAGTCCGGGCAGGCCTCCGCAATAGCGTGCCGGGCGTTGCCTACGGCCAGCGCACGGAAGCGGCGGCTGACGGATGCGATCCTGCCGACGAGCGCGTCCCGCGTGTTCGACGTGGTCCAATGTTGAGGTGGCGGCAGACCACCGCGATTTCAAGCCCCAGTCGGCCCTTTTCCGCGCAGTCGAGAAGGAACGGATGGCCATTGACACGCATGAGGCTGTCGCGCGCCGGCTCGACCAACTCGCGTCCGAAATGGAACAGCATGCCCGGCGCGACCGCGACGAGCAGCAGCAAGAACGTGCAGTCGAGATAGCAGCGAAGGCCCGCAAGCGGGCGCAAGCCGCGCGCGAAAGGGCAGCGGTTGCCCGGCAGCGCCTACGGGAGGAAGGATTCGAGCCCGGACGGTAGGCGTCAATCCTGCGGGCCCCTGCCGGCAAACCATCCGCCGTAGCCGCGAGACGGCCGGGCCGAGCATGGCTCGGCCCGGCGGCTCGGGTAGGAGTTTCGGCTAGCTCATCCGGGCGTGGCTGGCACCAGCCATCCGGGCGGCCCTCTGCTGCTCGGCGGCGGTCCGCGCCGCGACGGCCTGCTGCGGGGTGCGGGTCAGGATGGTCGTGTCGAACGCCATCTTGAAGACCATCGTGGCGAACGCCTTCGTCTCGAAGGTGAG